>CABUQY010000026.1 GCA_902493915.1 uncultured Collinsella sp. | reverse complement strand
TGAAGGAAGGCGATATGCAAGTCGCCCGCGAGAGCCGTGCCAAGGCGCGCGTTGCCGCCAATCACCTGCTCTCGCTGATCAACGACATCCTCGAGATGGGAAAAATCGAAGACCGCAAGCTAACACTGGAACATGCGCCTTTTAACCTCAAAGAGCTTTGTGATGATACGCTGGTGCTGTGCAAGCTCCGCGCGTCCAGTAACGGCATCACAATGCAGGACAATAGTCTGCCGTACGCCACGGGGCCATACGTAATCGGCAGTC
Source organism: uncultured Collinsella sp. (assembly GCA_902493915.1). Taxonomy (GTDB): domain Bacteria; phylum Actinomycetota; class Coriobacteriia; order Coriobacteriales; family Coriobacteriaceae; genus Collinsella. The sequence continues at coordinate 22,848 of CABUQY010000026.1, read as the reverse complement.
CCACCCATATCCGACAGGTCATGATCAACCTGTTAGACAACAGCATTAAGTACAACAAGCACGGCGGCTCCGTCACCTTTAGTTCACAGACCAAGCCACTCGATAACGGGCGCGCGCTCTTTTGCTTTAGCGTTTCGGATACCGGCATTGGCATGGCTCCCGAGTTTTTAAAGCATATCTATGAGCCGTTTGCCCAAGAAGGTGACGATGCGCGCAGCAAGTTCCAAGGAACCGGCATGGGCATGCCAATCGTCAAGTCGCTTATTGAACTGATGGGCGGCACCATCGAAGTCACCAGCGAACTCCATGTGGGCACCACGTTCTACGTGGAAATTCCGCTCGATATCGACAAGAACCCCCGGGCGCGGGCGAATACGGTCGAGAGGGCGCTCGACTGCTCGCTCGCCGACATGAACGTACTGCTCGCCGAAGACAACGAATTGAATGCCGAGATTGCCCAGGCGCTGCTAGAATCCGAGGGCGCCGTGGTCACCCGCGCCGCCAACGGCAACGAAGTCGTCGATCTGTACCTATCGCATCCCGCCGGCAGCTTCGATGCGATCCTGATGGACATTATGATGCCGGACATGGACGGTTACGAGGCAACCCGCGCGATTCGCCTGAGCGAGAAGGTCGATGCAGCCGATATCCCCATCATCGCGCTCACCGCCAATGCCTTTGCCGAGGACGCCAAGGCGGCACACGACGCCGGCATGAACGCCCATCTATCCAAACCGCTCGACTTTAACAAGCTCAAAAACATACTCGCCCGCATCAAGAAAAACGGAGCTGTTTCGCTATAGTTTGTGCTCAACCACCACGCACGACCAGAAAGGAAGCCAACGATGTTTAGGCCCTTACGTCGAAAGAAACGCGCCATCACTGACGAGGAAGCGCGCGAACTGCTCGCTACCTGCAAGCGCGGCGTCTTTGCCGTCAACGGCGACGATGGCTACCCGTACGCCATTCCCGTCAACTACTTCTTTGACGCCGAGCACGACAAGATTTATTTCCACGGCAGCAAGGTCGGCCACAAGGTCGACGCTCTCAAGCGTGACGACAAAGTCTGTTTTACCGTCTACGGCAACGACTGGTACAAGGACGACGATTGGGCGCCCTACGTGCAGAGCACCGTTGTCTTTGGCCGTTGCCGCCTAGCGAATGACACCCCCGCATTTATCGAGGACAAGGTCCGTGAGTTCGCGCTCAAGTACTACCCCACCGCCGAAGAGGTCGAGGAAGAAATCGCCAAGGACATCAAGGGCGTTCAGCTGTACGAGATTACGATTGAGCATCTCTGCGGCAAGCAGATTCAGGAAAAGTAAGCCCCTCAGCAGGTCTCGCAAATAGCAATATGGCCCGGTTCCAACCAACCTTGGAACCGGGCCATATGCTTATGAAGCGTCGGCGGCAATGTGCGCTAGTGCCTCGACGAGCTCTTGCGAGCTCACAGGCTTGCTCAGGTGCGCGTTCATGCCCGCCTCGCGCGAAAGCCTGCGGTCGTCGGCAAAGGCGTTGGCACTCACGGCGATAATCGGCGTGGTCGCGGCATCCTCGCGATCGAGTGCTCGAATCTGACGCGTGGCCTCAAGGCCATCGATGCCAGGCATCATGATGTCCATCAACACCACGTCGTACTCGTGCGGTGCGCTCGCGGTAAACATCTCGACGGCAGACTCACCATCCTTAGCATGCGTCACGATGGCACCGGCACGGCTGAGCGTAAACTGCGCGATCTCGGCATTCAGATCGTTATCCTCTACGAGCAAAACGCGCAAGCCCTGGAGCGCATCGCCGTCTCCCGCATCCGCGGGAACTGCCTGAGGAATCTCGGAGCGGTCGCACTTCTCGAACGGCAGGCGAATGGTAAACGTCGTCCCCTGCCCCAAGACACTCGTAAAGCTCATGGTTCCGCCCATAAGCTCGACCAGCTGTTTTGCGATAGGCGCGCCCAGGCCAGTTCCCGACGAAGCGCCTTCCACCTGCTGCTCCTCGCGGCAAAACGGCTCGTAGAGGTGCTTTTGGAACTCCTCGCTCATGCCAATACCGTTGTCGGCAATCGTGTATTCATAGACGGGGACGCCATCCGCTGGCTCCACCTCGCGGCACACCAGGCGGACATAGCCGCCCTGGCGGTTGTACTTGACGGCATTGCCGGCAATATTGAGCAACAAACGCTTGAGGTGCGTCACGCTCACCCGCGCATAGGGATGATTAAGCGTCTGCTGGTCGGAGATAATTGTCACCAGACGCTCCTCGGCCTGGCGCTCCAGAATATCGCGCACCTCGTGGTTGAGGGTCACCAAGTTTGTGGGAACAAGCTCCAGTTCGATCTGCCCGCTCTCCAGACGACTCATATCCAGGGCCTCGTTGGCAAGGTCGAGCAGCAGCCCCGATGCCGTCCAGATCTTTGAGCGACACTCGGTCTGCTTTTGCAGATCGTCCGCATTGGCATCGCCGACCTCAACCATACCGCGAATGCCGTTAATGGGCGTGCGCAGATCGTGGCTCATGCGACGCAGAAACTCCGTCTTTGCCGAGTTGGCAGACGAGGCCTCACGCGCCGCCTTTGCCAGCTTGTCGCCATAGTCGCGCTCCTGCTGCAGCAAGTCTGTCAAGCGTCGACGATCAGCGCGGCGGCGCACCATCACAACAGAGGCTACAACACCGCTGTAAAGCACCAGCACGCCGGCAGCGACAGCCGCGACGACCTCAAAGTAGCGCTGCGCCGAGGCATAGGTGTACACGTAAAATTTTTGCGCTTTGCCGTATGTGCCCAAATACCACTCGCCGTTGACGTTGACCAGTCGGACTTTGCCGGGCAGGCATCGATCCTTAATTTCGTCGACAATGATGGCGTCCGTCGCAGGCAGGTCGAACACGCCCAAGATGGTGGGTTCAACGGCGTTGGTCGCAACGACCTTGCCATCGTTTTCGATCACGATATTGCCGTTATCGATGGTTTCATAACCTTCAAGCAGACTCTGCAGTTTGAGCGTATTGCCTGCAACCGCCTTCGCGCTCTGATGCCTTACCGCGATAACGATACCCTCGCCATCCTGCCGGGTCACGCAACCAATGTCTGCAACCGAATCATCCGCAAGCGTAATACTATCGGTATAAGACTTAAGCGGATGGGTTGCCACCTCCAACACGGGCGCTTCTTTGAGATACGTAGCAAGCGACTCGTAGCCCACATCGCCCGTCGAGGACTCGGACACCAAATTGCCCGATGCGTCCGTCACGATCAGCGCGCTCACGTTGAACTGGTCGGCATATTGCTCCAGCATGGCGCTATCCACCGAACCGTCGCGCTCCATATCGCGGGCAGCCTCTCCGGCGATCTCCATAACGCGAATCAGGTTTTTGGTCGTATAGGCGCTGTTGAATGCATCGTAGGAAAGGCTCTGCGTCGCCACGTAATCGACAACGTCGGCAAAGCGCTGCTCGGCTTGGGCCGTCATGTAGCCGTAGCTCATCATGCCAGCAGCAACCGAGAGCACTATCCCCAGCAGAGCGACAAGAAGCCATGCCCCTGCCGAACGATTGTCCCGCTCCTGAGCGGCGTGGTCGGGCACATCGATCATGACAGGCCCTCCGTATTCAAAAATGGTGCAGGGTCATCAAAGTACTTTGACACCAGGCGTTCCATGGTGCCATCGACAAGCATTTCTTGGTAGGCATGGGTGAGCTTAACGTCGATGCCGCGCGTATCGTTGAGATCGAAAGCGGTGCCCAAACCAACCTCCAGCAGCGGCTCATCCAAAATGCGATACGTCACACCATAGTCTTTTTCGTAGGTGAGCAGCGAAGACTCATGCGCGGCGATGGCGTCGACCAGGCCCTCGACGAGCGCCGGGTTCAGGCATGAGCGGTCCGAAAAGCTGTAGAGCTCCTTGATCTGCGGAACGTTTTCATTTGTACGATTGAGCAAAATGTCCTCGGGCTTGGTAGTGGACTGGACCGCCACAACCTTGTCCTCAAGATCGGCAAGCGTGTAGATATCGCTCTGGGGATCGACCGCGACTACCTGGCGGCTCGCAAGGTACGGGCCGGCCCAACGATACTCGTTCTCGCGACCCGTCATGCTAAAGCTGCCCATGACGCAATCGAGCTCGCCGCTCGCCAGCAGCTCTTTCTTCTTTTCCCAATCGATCAGCTGGTATTTTGGCTTGTAACCAATGCGGGCCAAAGCCTCGGTCAATATCTCGACATCCAGGCCAACGATATCGCCGTACTCGTCGGTATACACAAACGGTGGATAGAGGTCGCTGCCGACGTTGAGCGTCGTAAGGTCGTCGTCTTTGACTTGCGAGGCGTCCAGACCTTCTAATGCAGACGTCGAGGCTCCGTCATTCGACCCGGAACAGCCAGCTATCGCTACGACAAAGGCGCTCGCCACTGCAAGCACAAAAAACAACGAAACGGCAACCGAGCGACAGGGTCTTTTCATCGAGCTCCAGACGATCCTGTTTACAGACTGAAATGGTAAAAAATAATAGCAAACAAAACCACACGAGCGCCCAATGGTTACAGATGCTTTACCATGCGGGGCCTTCCAGCCGACTTGGCAGAAGGCCCGCATGCAGCGCACACTTACCGTGCATTAAAAACGTAGCGGTCCAGGCGGTCGCACGCTTCCCTTACGCGCGAAAGCGGCAGCGCCAGATTCACGCGAATGTGGGAGGGCCCGTGGAACGGGCGGCCGTCCTGATACCCCACGCCCACGCGCGCTCCCTCGTCGAGCAGCCACTGAATATCGCGGCCATGCTCGCGGCACCACTCGGTACAGTCCAGAAACACCATGTACGTGCCCTGCGGACGTGAATAGGACACACCCTCAAAATGCTCGTCCACGTAATCGCAGAAGTACTCGATATTGTCGGCAAGCACCTGGTTGAGCTCGTCCACCCACTCGTAGCCCTGCGGCTGGTAGGCACCGATAAGCGCATGCATGGAGAGGACGTTCATCTCGTTGTAGTGGGTCTTGTTGGACACGGCGCACACGCGGTCGCGCAGCGTCTCGTTATAGATGATGTGATAGCTGCCGACCAGACCCGCCAGGTTGAACGTCTTGCTGGGCGCGTAGAGGGCAACCGTGCGCATGCGGGCATCCTCGCTCACCGACTGCGTCGGGATATGCTTGTGCCCCGGCAGGATGATATCGGACCAAATCTCGTCCGAGATCACCACGCAATCGTGCTGGCGATAAATGTCCATGGCGCGCTCGATCTCGTCGCGCTCCCATACGCGGCCGCAGGGATTGTGCGGCGAGCAGAACACCGCGGCATGAATGTGATTTTGGGCGAGCTTGTGCTCCATGTCCTCAAAGTCCATGCGCCACACGCCCTGGTCGTCGAGCTTAAGCGGGCTGTGGGCAATACGATAGCCCGCGGCTTCGATGGACTTGGTAAAGCCGATGTAGGTAGGGCTGTGGACCAGCACCGCATCGCCCGGCTGGACATACGCGCGCAGCGTCGACACGACACCGCCCAGCACGCCGTTTTCGTAGCCGATATGCTCAGGTGCCAGGCCCTCGACGCCATTGCGGCGGCTCTGCCATTCGATGATGCGGTCAAAGTACTCGTCGCGAGGATTGAAATAGCCAAACATGGGATGCTGGGCGCGCTGAATGATGTGCTCCTGGACCGTGGGCACCGTGGCAAAGTTCATGTCGGCCACCCACATGGGAATGCGGTCGAAGCCCTCGTCGGGTGCGTTCGGGGCCATACCGGGGATCTCACCCCAGGAGTCAACAGCGATAGAGTCCATGCCGTGGCGGTCGATAAGCGAGCTAAAGTCGTATTTCATGCTGAGCTCCCGTGCAAAGTGATTGTTTTGGTAGGCGTTATTGTCCACCAGCACGGGCGATTTTGGCATGGGGTTTGGCGCTTAATTTGACGGGTGCGGACGAATGGTAGGTTAGCCCCGCGTGTCGTTGATGGCGGTTACCGTCAACCTGGCTCCGTCGACCGTAAACGATATGTCGAGCCCGGCGAAGGCCAGGTGATAGACGCGGTTTGGCTCGTGTTTGCTGCCTGCACGGCGTGGATCTTGACGAAGGACCTCGACCAAGCCGGGGAGCTTTGCGGGCGGGACTGTGTCTTGCAGCGCCTGCGGGAACTCGACGTCGAGCTCTTGCCACGGAGCGTCCTCAATCCAGCCGCCCGTTGCATCCGGGTGGCAGTCCGCAAACGGAATGTAGGGCTTAATGTCGTAGATGGGCGTGCCGTCGCGCAGGTCGGCCCCCAGCACATGGATGATGGGGCCGTTGCCGGTGAGCTCAACGCGATCGAGCTTGACGCAGGTAAGCCCGATGGGATTAGGGCGAAACGGACTGCGCGTGGCAAAGACACCCACGCGCTCGGCTCCGCCCAGACGCGGCGGGCGCACGGTCTTCGACCACTTGACGTTGGTGCCGGACCTGTCCTGCGACTTGGCATCGGCAGCTATGTCCTTAGCCGTGCCGCCGGGCGTTCCGTTTTCGAAGCGCCACAGCAGCCACAGGTGAGAGAAGGAGTCCAAACCCTCAACCGCTGCATTGGAGGCAAATTCCGGCTCAAAAACGATGCGTCCCTGCAGATGGGGCGCCAAAAAGCTGTTGCGCGGAATGCCGAACTTCTGCGGCAGGTCGGTATGTATGTGTGCAATAGGTTCCATGCCGGTCATTGTACGGCATGGAGGCGTGGGGCGTTGCGCGCAATTCTTTGTCGCGGCCCCCGTCATGCAACCAACGGTTGCTTGGAGGGGAGCCAGCCGCCGCGTATGCTTAAGCCGCCAACCAGCAGAAAGGAGCCGCTATGGCCTTTGCAGAAAAGCTCATTGCCATCCGTCGCGCCCATCACCTTACCCAGGAGCAGCTCGCCGCCAAGCTCTTCGTCACACGCCAAGCCGTCAGCCGTTGGGAGCGCGGCGAAGTCACCCCGGGTATCGACATGATGAAGCTCATTGCCGCCGTAACCGGAGAGCCGCTGCCCCACCTGCTCGAAATGCCCGAGCATTATTGCCAGAGCTGCGGCATGATACTCACGCCCGACGACTGCGGCACCGACGCCACGGGCGCCACGACCGACCATTACTGCAAGTGGTGCTACGACCACGGCAAGTACACCTACGACACCACCATGGAGGCGATGATTGAAGATTGTGCCCCGCGGCTGGCGCAAAACACCGGCATGTCGCTCGACGAAGCCGTCTCGCTCATGGGCGCCGTCCTGCCGCAACTGGAGCGCTGGCACACCGTACAGGAAAACGAGGAGCGCTACGGCGCCGAAGCGCGGGCGCGCTATGGCAATGAGGCTATCGATGCAGCAAACGAAACGTTACTGGACATGGATCCTCAGACATGGAACGACATGAAGGAACTTGAACGCGCTATTTTGGGTCAACTCTCGATTGCCATGGGCGACGGCGATGCGGACGGAAGCGAGGCTCGCAAGCTTGTCGCGATGCATCGTCGCTGGATTACTCTCAACTGGGGACACGAGCCCCAAGACGAAGCATACCTGGGCCTCGCCCGCGGTTATCTTACCGACCAGCGCTTTGTTGACTACTACGACAAGCCCTGCGGCACCGGAGCCACGGCGTTTCTGGTCCAGGCCATCGAGTCGTCGTTGACGCGCGCATAGACCGCGACGGCTTTGGGTATTTCAATCAAAACCTCAACCGATTGGAGACCTATGGCTACTAATCATGAGCTCGAGCTGTACGTTATGACCGGCTGCCCGTATTGCATAAAGGTCAAGCGCTTTCTGGCAGATAACGGCGTGACCATTCCCGAGCGTAATATCTCGACCGATACCGAAGCCGAGCAGGCACTCATCGCCGTCGGCGGAAAACGCCAGGTTCCCTGCCTGTTCATCGACGGCAAACCACTCTACGAGTCGAGCGACATCATCGCATGGGTACAGAAGAACCTGCTCTAGTGCAACATAGTCATTGGGGACGTTCTTAGATGACTAGTCGTTAAAGAACGTCCCCAACGACTAACTAGCCGTGGAAGCGGGCTATGGGTGCAAGTGGCTGCTCGCGAAAGACGCGCTCGACGGCGGCGCGGTATTCGTCGACCTTTTTGGTCTTACGTACGAGCTTGTGAACGGTAGCGGGGTCGGCGAAAGCGCACTTGACGTAGAACCACCACTCCTTCATACGAAAGACCGCATTGCCGCCAATCTCTTCTGCATAGGCCGCAAACAGTGTGTCATGGAAGCGCTGCAGCTCAGCAGCCGTTGCAGCAGGGCCGCCCTTGACCATGCGAGCGAGCGCGGGATTCGCGAGCAAGCCGCGCCCCAGCATTACATGGCGCGTGCCGGGATAGGCCTCCACCAGCGCATCCATATCCTCAAGATCAAAAATGTCGCCGTTATAGGCCACGGGGAACGGCGCACGCTCCAGCGTTTCGCCATAGAACTCCTTGCGCGGCGAGCCCGTATAGCGGTCCTTTTGCACGCGCGGGTGCACAATCAGCTCTGCTAGCGGCATGCGGCAATACAGATCGAGCACGCGCTCGTATTCGTCGTCGCTCTCCAGCCCCAGCCTGGTCTTTACCGATACCGGCAACGGCGATCGCTCGCACACATCGCTCAAGAACACCTCGAGCTCGTCGAGATTGCGCAAGAAACCCGAACCCTTGCCCTTGGCGACAACCGTCCCCGAGGGGCAACCCAAGTTGAGATTGACCTCGCGATAGCCCATGTCGGCGAGCACCTGTGCCGCCCACACAAACTCGTCCGCGTTCTTGGACATCAGCTGAGGCACTACGTTAAGCCCCTGGTTATTGGCAGGATCGATCTCCTTAAATGCCTTGCCGCCAAAGCGGTTTCCCACCCGCGGCGGCGGCAAAAACGGCGTGTAATAACAATCGAGCGCGCCGAAGCACTCCGCATGCACGCGACGGAACACATGCCCGGTAATCCCCTCCATGGGGGCCAACGATAGAATCATCTACTCTTCTCTCATATCAACACAACAAAGGGGCCGTCCCTTTGTCACATGCATTATGCCTTGCGCTTCAGGCGATTCACAAGGAAGAGGTAGCTACTGAACGATGACCACCCTCCAGCCGCACCCCATACAACGAGGTCTAATACTTTTCCCGAGAAGTGAACGAGTGAAAACGGGCCCCGAAGCATCTGCACTTTCGAGATGCAATTTCCTGCGGTTTTGCCAGCCAAATCCTGCGGGTTTGACGTCTAAAAATGTCGATGCTTCGGAGGCCCAAGTATGGCCGTTCACTTCTCGGAAAAGTATTAGACCTCGATTTACATGCCACTCAATGTGACAAAGTGGCTGCTCCTTTGTCACATTCGATGAAAAAGGGCACCGATGTTAGTCGATGCCCCAAAGCGGCTGCAGGTTAAGCCCTACAGCGTATGTCTAAGACGAATCGAACTATTCGTCCCAGGAGAGGTTCTTACCAGTCTTTTTTGCCAGCAGCAAGAACAGGCCGATAATAACGTTGCATGCGATGCAGAAGATGAAGACGCCCTGGAAGGAGCCGACAAGCTCATAGACCTTCATCATAACGGGCATGCCAAAGGCGCCGACGATATAGCCCACGGAGCAGATCAGCGCGAAGATGCGACCGAAATCGCGGGAGCCAAAGACATCCATAACCAAAACGGTCAGGGCAGTGCCAGCGATGACGTACATTACGTCGTTCACGCCTGCTGCGAGGATGCTGAGCGTCGAGTTGCCGCTGCTCATCATGAGCATGACAAAGGAGAGGATGGAGACAGCGAGCCAGCCCAGAATGGCCTTCGTGCTGCCGAACCTATCGCAAGTGGTGCCGACGATCGGATTGAGGAACAGATCGAAGAGCGATGCAGCGGATACCATGAAGCCGCCCACCATGGGGCTAAAACCAACCTCGGAAGCATACGTCGGGAAGAGCTGGTTCATGCAGCAAGTGAGCTGAACGAGGCAGAGGAAGCCGATGCAGAAGAAGAAGGCAGGCGACTTAATGGCGCGCGCATAGCTAACGCCACGCGTGCTATCCTCGGTCGTCTCCTCGGTCTCGGTGACCGTCTCGCCCTCGACGTAGCCATAGGGCAGCATGCCCTTGTCCTGAGGCTTGTAGCGAATGATCAGAATGGAAGCTGGGAGAATGAGCACTGCGGAAACACCGGCGAGCACCAGATAACCAGTTCTCCAGCCAGCGGCCTCGATGACAGAGGTGATGACGGGACTCATGATGAGCATGTAAATCGAGTTCACTGCCCAAGCGAGACCGATTGCCAGGCCACCAGATTTTTTGAACCACTGGTCAATAACGTCGGACATAGCGACGCCGGTGGTGAAGGCGAAGCAAACGCCAATCAGGGCGCCAGCGGCGATGAACATCCAGACTTCGGTATAGAAGGCCATGCCTGCGCCAGCAGCGAGCAAAATAAGCTCGACAACGGGGAGCCAAACCTTGCCAACGACCTTGGGAATGAGTTTTCCGACAAACGGAAGAGCTGCCGCAAGACCAATGAGCGTTGCGGTGAAGTAATACGAGAAGATGGAATAGTCAAACCCGAACTCCTCGCACACGGGTGCGACGAAGGAGCCCGCGATGACGCTATAGGATCCGGTCGTGCCGGCAGACATAAGGCCGAGCGCGATTACGAGAACCCATGCGTAAACCTTGCTGCTCTTTAACTTTGCATTTTCCATTGACGCAGCTCCTAGAGACCCAGAAGGGCACACATAACGGCCTTGATGGTGTGCTGACGGTTCTCTGCCTCACGGAAGATGACCGAAGCGTTGGCCTCAAAGCACTCGTCGGCAATCTCGAAACCCTCGGTGATGATCTCGCGATGAAGGTCGTTCTTGCACTGGTCGAGGAGCATCTTGCCAACACGGTGATCCGCGTTGTGGACAGAGGGAAGCTCATGCATGCAGAAGATGTCGGGATTGTTGGTGCGCTTGCACAGCTCGCTGGTGACGCGATAGGGGTACAGAGACTCGGCATCGCCCAACCAGGAGTTGTAGTCGTCGGGATCCAGAACCTCTTCTCCGCACTCGGGGTTGATGTAGCGCCACTCCTCGGTAACGATAACGTCAACGCCATCCAGGGCATCGAGGTCAGAGGTGATGGTAAAGGTCCTATTGGGAGCGTACTTGGCGTAGCAGGCCTCCACCTCTTCGATCATTTCCTTGCACATCTGATGACGGAGGTCGTCGGGGCCGATGGCGAGGAAGTCCATGTCGAGCATAGCGCACAGACGGCCATACCACACTGGGGCGCCGGCGCAGTTGCCAACGAAAGCCATCTTCTTGCCGCGGCTCGTACGCAGACCGCCCCATTGCTCTTCCATCGTAAGAGCGTCAGCGAGCATCTGAGTCGGGTGATCGCCGAGAGTAAGGGCATTGATGACCGGGATGTCAACCAGGTCGGCGACGTCATAGAGGAACTGCTCGTCCTTCTGTGCGCGATAGACGATGAGATCATACATGCCGTTAAAGACGCGCATGGCGTCCTTGACGGTCTCGCAGTCACCCATGTGGGAGTTGGTCAGATAAGTGAAGCCCATGCCCAAATCGTTGCAGGAGGTCTCGAATGCGCAACGAGTACGGGTCGAGCCCCACTCAAAGTTGGCGAGGACGTTTTTGCCGGGGAAGTAGCGCTGGTCGACACCAGACTTCTTCTGAGCCTTAAGGTTCCAGGCAAGATCGATGAGATAGCGGAAATCCTCGGAGGAGAGATCATGGATGTTGATGTAGTCGCGACCGCGGAGGCTGTTGTTCATGCCTATTTCCTTTCGAATTATTATCAAAATTATTGTTGAATGTGTCCCCGAGGAAAACACGGATATCCCTCGGGGAGCGGTACATGTGGCGCCTAAGCCAAAGAGCGCAGGCTCTAAGGCTCACTAACGACTGGCCGCCACGTCCTTAGTCCAGCAGTGCACGCCGCCGCCGGACAGGTTAAGCGCGAGGGAATCAATCATGATGACCTTGCGATCGGGGAAGCAGCTCTCAAGAACTGCCTTGGCCTGCTCATCCTTCTCTTTCACGACCTCGCTCATGCCCTCGTGGTAATAACGCTGGCCAAGAACGACGCCGTTGCAAATCAGGAAGTTGCAGTAGCTCGCTGCGGCGTAGAAGTGGACGGGGCCCTCGGGCCAGGGGGTGCCATCCATAAACTTGCCACCCATTTCGTCGATGAAGCCCTTATAGAGCTCGTAATCTTCATCGCCAGGGGCGATAACGACTTCAATAGGCTCGGCGGTGGGCATACGAACGATCTCGAAGGGCTTGCCCTCCCAGTCCGTTTCGTTGCTCAGGATCTCGTAGGCTGCCTCAATGCGGCGACGAGACTCTGCTCCAGCCTTGCTCGAGGCTGCCTCTTCATCGGACACCTCGGCAAGAAGAATCTTGTTCGGAGTGATAAAGCGACACATCTCATCAATGTGAGCTGCAAAGCTCATGCCAAAGACGGGAGTTCCGTCTTCCTTCTCGTCGAGGATGCCCAGTCGATAGTCGTCGTCCTCGAGCATAGGCTGCGGAAGCCAGATAACCTTGTTGAGGTTGTAGATGCGCTTATACTCGGCCTCTACTTCCTCTTTCGTGAACTCGGGATTACGCTTGCGGCATTCCGTGTCCTCGATGGCGATCAGAGTGCCGTGACCGTCAAACTCGCGGTCGCCGCCCTCCGAAACCATTTCGGAATTGACGATATCGAAGCAACCGAGCGCAACCGCCATGTGAACGGCTGCCTTACGTGCGGACTGGCACTCCGGGGAGTTCTTGTCCCACACGCCGTAATAGGTCCAAGCGGGGTTGACCATATAAGAATGGCCCTTGTCGTCGACCATGATGCTGGGACCGTTGTCGCGGACATAGAAGTTGGAGTCTTCGAACTGCGTGATCTCGATGCGATCGAGATCAACCCCCTCCTCCTTCAGGCGCGAGCAAGCCTCCTCATAGGAGCCGGGGGTGCCGCAATTGAGGTTGACCGTAACGTCGCCATACTCGAGCAGAGCCTTGATCACGTCAACGCAGGGCTGGCGGTTATCGTAGCCCTCTGCACGGATGTAATCGGGAAGCCATGTCACATAGACGTTGGAGCGCTTCTCGAACTCGCCCGGCATACGATAGTTCTCGTACATGGTTGGTCCTTCCGTCGGGTTTCCCGCGATGCTGTCCGGCCGCGACAATAGCGGGGTTTCACCTGCTATAGTACTACTATACCTACCGTTCGGTAGATAATTTTGAATAATTGCCGCTCGCCTACTGATACATACCGTTCGCCGTATATAGTGGTCATGTTTGGACACGAATTGATGTTCCGTTGCCATCCTTAATAATGTTGGTAGTGCGGAAGTGATTTGCAATGGAGAAATGCAGCGTGAGCACAAGAAAAAAAATATTGGACGCAATGTACGATCTTGTGGCAGAAGTCGGTTATGACAAAGCGTCTATCGGAAAGATTTGCGACTTTGTCGGTATATCCAAGCCGTCGGTGTACTACTACTTTCCCTCAAAAGAGGAGATTTTCACTACGCTCTTGGACAGCATGTTTCCGACCATTGACTATCAGCGCGACTACTCGCTAATAGTCGATAGGGACGGGTTCAAGGCCGCGCTTATCGAGCTCGGCAATTCAGTTATAGGTGGCTATCGAAGCGATGAAAAGCGCCGGCGCGTGCTGGCCGAGGTTAGCGTTCAAGCAAATCGAATTCCTGCAGTTCAGGAACGTCAAGCGACGGCGACCAAACGAACCATGGATGCGCTTAAAGACATCCTTCTTCATGGTGTAGAGATTGGCGCGTTTTCCGATAGCGCCGACGTAATGCTCTACGTACAAATTCTTTATACCGTTCTGGAGGGAGCAAGCAATACGGTCGCTCAAGGTGAGGATATTGATGAGAAAGCGGTTTGGGCGGGAATAGTCGAGCTTATGTTCAAATAGACCAGCCAAGCTGAAGCGCATGTTGGCGCCCATGGTGCCTGCGGGCAACCTTTAAAACGAAAACAGGGGTCGACTCCAATCTGGCTTGGAGTCGACCCCTGTTGCGTGGCAATCTATGCCGGTGCAATCGGCGCCTATTACTTTTCAGCAGCCTTATTGAGAAAGCCGGAAACGATAGCAAACGCAGCAATCATAAGGTTGCAGGCAATGCAGAAGATAAATACTCCCTGGAATGACCCTGCCATGCCGTAAACCTTCATCATGACCGGCATTCCAAAAGCACCGACGACATAGCCCGCTGAGCAAACGATCGAATAGATCCTTCCAAAATCGCGTGATCCAAAGAGCGAGAGGAGAAGCATCGGCATTGCGGTTCCAACGATGGCGAACATGACATCGTTTACACCAGCTGCAATGATGGAAACGGTCTCATTGCTTCCGCCAATGATAAGAAGCAGGAATGAAAGAATGCTGACACCTGTCCATGCGACCGTTGCTTTAATAGCGCCAAGCTTGTCGCATGTTTTGCCCACGAAGGGATTTAGGAAGATATCGGAGAGTGAAGCTGCCGAGACCATTAAGCTTCCTACGATAGGATTGAAACCGACCTCGCTTGCATAGGTTGGAAACAGCTGGTTCATGCAGCAGGTGAGCTGCGCCACGCAAAGCAAGAGGACACAGAGAATAAAAGACGGCGTTTTCGCGGCATCGCGGAGTGCCATGCCCGAAAGGACATCTTCCTGCTCATCGGCGCTGCAGCTCTCATGGGTTTCGGAGGCGATCTCTCCGTACGGAAGCATATTGCGATCAGAGGGGTTAAGGCGAATGATAAATGCGCTTGCAGGCAAAATCATAGCTGCAGAAAAGGCCGCAAGCACGATGTATCCCGTACGCCAGCCTTGCTGCTCGATGACCAGCGTAATGACAGGACTCAATAACAGCGTGCAGAGAGAATTAACGCCCCAAGCGAGGCCGATGGCGAGACCGGACGATTTGCTGAACCATTGGTCAATGACATCGGACATGCAGACGCCCGTTGTAAACGAAAAGCAGATGCCGATCACTGCGGCGGAGACGGTGAACATCCAGACCTCGGTGTAGAACGCCATTGCGGCGCCGGCGGCAATAAGGACGAGTTCAATGCAAATATGCCATGGTTTGCCGATTACTTTTGGAATGAAGCGACTCAAAAGCGGAAGCCCAAGCGCAAGGCCAAGAAGAATCGCGGTGAAATAGAAAGAAAAAGAAGTGTAGTCAAAGCCCAGATCTTCACATACTGGAGCAACGAATGAGCCGGCAATAATGCTATATGTGCCAGTTGTTCCGGCGGACATTAAGCCGAGCGCAATAACGACGACCCAAGCAAATGCGCCGCTTTCACGGAGACAATCTTTTTTGGCTGGTGTGGTGAGAGTCATGGTTGCTCCATTTCTATCGGCAATACATCCTATATGCCTACCGATAGGTATATAAACCAGAGGACTCTTCGTCAAGCATTAAGCGGGGAGAGGGAGTTCTTAACCTGCCGAACGGTAATTAGACCCCGTTTTCGCAAGGGTCTCAATGTGACAAAGGGACTGTCCCTTTGTCGCATTATTCGGAGCGCAGGGCTTCGACGGGGTCCTTCTTGGATGCGCTGCGAGCAGGCAGCAGGCCGGCAACGACCGTCAACAGCACCGAAATCGCGATGAGTACCAGCGCATCCTGCACGGGCAGGCTCATCAGGTTGGGTACTTGCTTGGCAGCAAGCGCCCAGGTATTAACCGGAAAGCTCACGAGCACCACAACGACAATGGCAAAGACGCCGGCGATAAGACCTTCGATAAAGGTCTCGGCGTTGAACACGTTGGCCACGTTGCGCTTTGACGCGCCGATCGCGCGTAGGATGCCGATTTCCTTCTTGCGCTCCAGTACGCTGATGTAGGTGATGATGCCGATCATGATGGAGCTCACGACCAGGCTGATGCTCACGAACGCGATGAGCACCAAGCTGATGGTATTCACGATATCAGTCACCGAGCCCATGATGATGCCCATGTAGTCGGTGTACGAGATTGCCTGCTCGTCGTGGCCGGCGGCTTTGACCTGTTTGTTGTACGCATCGATATGGTCGAGTACGCGCTCCTTGGCCTCAAAGTCACGCGGGAAAATCTTGACCGAGATGGGGTCGGCCTCATCCGCATAGCCCAACGTGGTCAGATTGTTGTCGTAGGTGAGCTTCGACGCCTTCGCATAGCTCATCATGAGCGAGCTCAGGTCCTCGGCGTCCATGTTGAAATGGATAGCACGAGCAAAGGCGCTCGCATCCACACGCATAGCGCTCGCCAGGTTGGCAAAACTCGACGACATCTGCGTCGCCATCTGGTCCATAAGCCCCGCTGCGCCCGCCTTGAGCTGGGACGATACCGTCGACGCTATCTGCTCGCTGATTGTCTTGGTCACCTGATCCATAGCCTGCTGCAGATACGGAGCCAGCTGCTTTTGCACATAGTCGGTCATCGCCTGCTGCAAGCGCTCGGCCAGGGCATCGCCGCCGAGCGCCTTGAGCTGTGCCAAACACTGCTGCGCCACAGCATCATTCTCAAGATACGTCGAGAACGCGGCGGCGAGCTTCGACGCGTCCTTAAGATCCTCGGGCGACAACGCCTTAAACTGCTCCGACTGCAAAAATCCCTCAAACAGCTGGTTGGCAAGCGTTCCCACCTGCTGCATTTGCTCGGGTGTGAGTTCCAGGCCGTCAAAGATGCCCGAGAAATCTGGGGTCGGTGCTTTGGCCATGATGTCGCTGAAGTCGATATCCTTCCCTACGCCCGAAAGGTCAATGTCCAGCCCGGACAAGTCAAGACCCGACAGGTCCATACCGCCGGCAACACCCGAGAGTGCAGACGCATCGAACGAGAACGCGCTCTTGAGCGCTGCCTCGTCCACGCTGAACATGCTGCCCAGATCCACGCCCTGTTTGGCCTCGCCCTGCAGTTCATCGAAAGACTTGCCCGTAAAGACATCCGTCTCGGGGTGGGCAAGTTGCTCCTGCACAATCTGTGAATCGGCGGCGCGCTCCATAAGCTGGCGAGTCAGCGCATGCGTATAGGCAATGCCCGGAGACAACGCGCTCGCATTGGCCGTCTCGTTAGGTCGCACCACGCCCACAATGTGCACGTCGATACCGTCGGCAACCTTGGCAGCCATAAAGTCGGCGTCGTCAGACATGTCGGTCCACATGCCGGTCTCTTCGTTTTTGCGATAGGCATCGGCCGGCGACAGCACCTTAAACGTCGTGGACAGCGCATCGTCGTAGGTAAAGTCGGCGCCGGTCTCGGGCGTTTCGATCTTACCGTCAGCCGTCATGGCGCTGTTAACCAGGTCGTTGAGCTCATCGATATCCAGCGCACCGATGCTGTAGAGCGTGTAATCGCCCACCGTGCCGCGGCTCGAAAGCACCATTACGGCTTCGTTGGCAGACGTGGGCCAATGACCGGCGACAACATCGTACTGGCTGTCGAGCAGACTCTGGTCGTCAATCATCTCGTTAAAGACCGAGGTTCCCATGGATTCCATGCTCACCGTCGCCGCCGAGCTCGCGCCTCCGCTCATGGCCTCGGTCATGGCGTTGGGCACCAGCCGGACAGGCTTCTCATCGCCCTTGCCGGCACGATAGACAACCGGCGATATACCGTAGCCGTACTGAATGGCGTTGACCTCTTTATCGATGCCGTCGCCACCGGCATCGAGCCATGCCTTAAAGCTCGTCATGTCGTTGGACTTAACGCTCGCAAACATATCCTTTACGGCCGTGACCACGGGAATCTTATCGGTTCCCTGAGCCTTGCCGCCGGCGCCGTCGTCGGACGAATCCACGTTTTCAGGCGAGTCATCATCCGCAGCCCCCTGCCCGCCCATCATGGAAGACAGGTCGTAGTCCTGCTTGGAGATCGTAAGCGGGTAACTCGAGAGTGTATCCTCCTCGACCTTTTTGATGTAATTGTTCACGCCATTGGAGAGCGCCAGGATTGCCGCAATACCGATAATTCCAATCGAACCTGCAAAGGCCGTCATGGCCGTACGGCCCTTTTTGGTCATAAGGTTTCGGGCAGAAAGCCCCAGCGCCGTCACAAAGCTCATCGAGGTTTTGCGCGTAGGCTTGGCCTCACGGCGCGTGACCTTGGCAACATCAAAAGGGTCGGAATCGTCGGTAATCTTGCCGTCCGCCAGATTGACGATGCGCGTAGCGTACTGGTACGCCAGCTCGGGATTGTGCGTGACCATAATCACCAGACGGTCGCGCGCCACGTCCTTGAGCAGATCCATGACCTGCACGGATGTCGTTGAGTCCAGGGCGCCGGTCGGCTCGTCTGCCAGCACAATCTCGGGATCATTAATCAGGGCGCGGGCGATGGCCACGCGCTGCATCTGCCCGCCCGAAAGCTGACTCGGGCGCTTGTTAACGTGCTCGCCCAGGCCGACTTTCTCCAACGCCTCGCGCGCACGCTGGCGGCGCTCGGCATGCCCCACGCCCGTGAGCGTCAGCGCCAGCTCAACGTTTTCCAAAATGGTCTGATGCGGAATGAGGTTATAGCTCTGGAACACAAAGCCGATGCGGTTGTTGCGGTAGGCATCCCAATCGCGATCGTGAAAGTCCTTGGTCGAAATACCGTCGATCAGCAGGTCGCCCGAGTCAAAGTGGTCGAGTCCGCCGATAACGTTGAGCATCGTAGTTTTGCCCGAGCCTGAGGGACCCAGAATGGCCACGAACTCGTTATCGCGAAAAGACAGGCTTACGTTGTCGAGCGCCACCTGCGTAAACGACTGCGTGACGTACCTTTTGCAAATTCCTTTGAGCTCCAGCATGGACGGCAACCTCTCCTGCGCAGGCACCCTGCCCGCTCTCCTCCGCCGTTCGTATTCGACGCGTTTGTCCTACTCTATCCCCATTTTTTGCCGGCGCCAGTGAGGAATGTAACGAACCGCGCCAAAAAACGAACGGGACAGTGCCCAAAAAGAGGTCCCGAGCGGGACCTCTATATGGTGGAGCTTATCTTGAAAGGTAGCGGACTACTTCGCACAGTGGCGCACGATCCACGCTATGCTTTACGCGTTTTTACTGCTCGCTATTCGCAATCGCCTGATCGATAAGCTTGTTGAGTGCTGTGCGCTGCTCGGCGGAGCTGATGGCTCCCACGATTGGATCCCCTACGATGTTGCCATTCTGATCGATGACATACGTTGTCGGGAACGAGAACAAATTTGACGTGAACTTACCGGCCTCGCTATCCGACTTGAACCAGATGTTCTTATATGTCACGCCCTTCTTGCTCAGCACGTCCTTGGCATCTGTAATCTCGCCCTTGTTGCCATCGAGCGTAAAGGAATTGACGCCCACGACCTGGCCGCCCTTCTTGGCAAGCTCCTTATTCAGGTCCTCAAGGTCGCCCAACTCACCCACGCACGGCTTGCACGTGGTGAACCAGAAGTTCATGACGGTGACCTTGTTCTTAGCGAACAGCTCGTCGCTGCTCACGTCGTTGCCATCCAGGTCTTTGCCCGTAAAGCTGGGGAACTTCGTCGCCTCGCTCGAAGCATTGGCACCAGCCGTCATGCCAGCGGTCGAAGCGTCGACGCTCTCGCCTTCGCTCGGCGTGCTTCCACAGCCGGGGAACTCCTTCTCCAAGCTCTCGAGCTTGTCCTCGATCTCCTTGATCTGCTGCGCACCGGCCTTGAGCGTCTTGAGCTCATCCGCCGTGAACTCATCCTTGGCGCCGTCGATGGTCTTGAGCAGAAAATCGCCGTAATTGCTGCCGTCCTCAATCATTGCCGAGTCTTTATTTGCCGCATTGAATACCTTTTCCCACAGCGCGTTATCACTCGAAAAAATCTCGTTCTCCTTCTGCATGAGCTTCGCATACAGCTCGGCGGCCTCGTCGGCATTGGTCGGCTTCTGCGCAGTGAGTTCTGCGGTCTTAGGATCGGAGCTCGCAGATTCGCTCGCATTGCCGCCAGGTGCCGAGCACGCCACAAGACACAAGGCCAGTACCGGCACCATAAACAGGGCCGCAATCTTAGAAAGCTTCATGGTCATTCCTCCGTTTTGTCGAAGCTTGTTTACTTTTTATCGGCGGTCAAGGGGAGCTTTTCCGCCGACACATCTAGGCCATAGCGATAGCTGATGGCATCGACGGGACAGGCCCCGATGCACTTTCCGCACCGGATGCATTCGGCATGATTGGGCGCGCGGACCACATCGACGTCCATCTGACAAACCCTTGAACACTTGCCGCACGAGATGCATTTGCACGCGTCGACCTGAATCCCCAACAAGGACACCCTATTCATGAGCGCATAGAATGCGCCGAGTGGACAAATCCATTTGCAGAAGGGGCGGTAGAACAAAACGCTCAACACTACCACGGCAATGAGAACGGCAAGTTTCCAAGTAAAGAGATGTCCCAGCGCAGATCGAATTCCGGCATTGGCAGCCGCCAGCGGAATGGCGCCCTCGAGCACACCCTGGGGACAGATGTACTTGCAAAAGAACGGATCTCCCATCCCCAGATCGTTGACCACCAGCACAGGCAGCAATACCACGGCAAATAGCAGTACAACGTATTTGATATACGTAAGCGCCTTGAGCCTTTTCGTCGAAAACTTTTTGCTGGGAATCTTATGAAGCAGCTCCTGCAGCCAGCCAAACGGACACAGAAAGCCGCATACAAAGCGTCCCAGCAGCACGCCGAGCAAAATGAGCGTACCGGTGACGTAGTAAGAAAAGTTGAACTTGGATGAACCTACCACCGACTGGAACGACCCGATGGGGCACGCACCCGATGCCGCGGGGCACGAATAGCAGTTAAGTCCAGGTACGCAGACTGTTTTTCCCGCGCCCTGATAGATGCCACCTTTGGCAAAGTTTGGCAGGTGAATGTTGGTGACGAGCGTCGCCGCCGCCTGAATGAATCCGCGAAATCGGGCCAAAACATGCGACGCAGTGTTTTCTCTTTTATCCAATTCCGATACACTCCAAGCACAGCCTAATCGCTTTGGCCAGCACGGCATCCGCCTCGCCACGCATAACACCAAAGCACACCATGGCAATTCCGACGATCAACAAAGCGACCTGTACCACGGGTTTTACCGCTTTGAACAACTCGACCACTCCTTTCGTTACGCGACCATTGGACCATATCGACTATAAAATCCGTGTTAAGCGCGATTTGGAATGTGCAAGGAGACTGTTATGCGTATTTTGATCGTCGAAGACGAGCGGGCGCTGTGTGACGCAATCGCGCGCAGTTTGCGAAACTTGGCGTACAGCGTCGACTGCTGTCACGACGGACAGGAGGCGCTCGACCTACTGGACGTTGAGGCCTTCGACCTCGTGGTACTCGACCTCAATCTCCCCCGTATCGACGGCATGACTGTGCTCAGGGAACTTAGGAAAACCGACTGCGAGACCAAGGTACTGATTCTGTCCGCACGTGGCGGAGTATCCGATAAAGTCGCCGGACTCGATGCCGGCGCCAACGATTACCTCACCAAGCCGTTTCATCTGGACGAGCTTGCGGCAAGGATTCGCAGCCTTACCCTCAGACGCTTTACACAAAGCGACATAGTTTTAACCTGCGGAAAGCTCCGCTTTGACACCAAGGCGCGCATCGCTTCCGTGGACAGCGAGGCTTTATCTCTTACGCGCAAGGAAACGGGAATCTTAGAATACCTGATGCTTAATCAGGGGCGTCCGGTAAGTCAAGAGGAGCTTATCGAGCACGTTTGGGATTGCACCGTGAACAGCTTTAGCAACGCAACCCGCGTTCATATCTCGTCACTCCGCAAAAAGCTACGCATTGCTTTGGGATACGACCCGATTCGCAATCGGATTGGAGAGGGCTACGTTATGGAGGGTGGAGAATGAAAGGGCTTTCGCTGCAATGGCGCATAACGATTATGACGGCACTGCTCACGTGTGCGACATGCGTGCTGACGAACTGCCTGGTCGGTTATACGGGCATGCGCTACATGGATGCCATCGGCAGTGACATCTCGGCCTTTAACGCTGCCGGCGCGAATTCGCCTCAGGCGTTCGACCCAACGAAAACGGCCCTCGATGACAAGGTCACGATCGTCGTAAACGACGCACAGGAATCTTTTGGCGCGACAGCCTGGTACATCACGGCTGGAGTCACACTCCTTGGCGGCGTGCTGGCATACTTTGTGAGCGGCCACGCGCTCAAGCCGCTACGGGATTTTGCCGCCCAGGTGGAGCGCGTGCAGCCTGACAACCTAAGCGAAATCAGACTCAGTGAAGATGTACCCACCGAGCTACAACGATGCAGCGCCTCTTTCAACGACATGATCGCCCGTCTTGGCGAGGGGTTCTCTGCACAGCGTCAGTTTACCGGCAACGCCGCACACGAGCTGCGCACCCCGCTCGCCCTTATGCAAGCACAGATTGAACTATTCATCTCCGAGCACCCCGGTTTGCAACCCGAAACGGCCGAGCTGCTCGGCCTGCTACAAGAACAAACCGAGCGCATGTCTCGAATGGCCAAGGTATTGCTCGAGATGAGTGAGCTCCGCAGCGTTCCTTGCGAGGACGATGTCGAACTTGGCCCCTTGTCCGAAGAGGTCCTCACCGATCTTGCGCCACTTGCCGAAAATAAGGACGTAACCCTCGATTGCACCGGAGATGCTCTGATAACCGGAAGTGATACGCTCCTCTATCGGCTGGTGTTCAATCTGGTCGAAAATGCCATCCGTTACAGCCGCTCCGGCTCGACTGTCAACGTCTCCATCAGCGACAACGACAGCAACGTGTTCCTGCGAGTCGAGGACCAGGGCCCGGGAATACCAAAGCAGTACCGTGAGAGTATCTTCCAACCGTTCTTTCGCGTCGACAAGTCCCGCAGCAGAGCATACGGCGGCGCGGGGCTTGGATTGGCGCTTGTTTGGGAGATTGC
>CABUQY010000025.1 GCA_902493915.1 uncultured Collinsella sp. | reverse complement strand
TGCGCTCGCGCTCCTCGGCAGACAGCGCGTCCACGGTGCTGGACACGGTGCTGATCTGGTTGAACACGCCCGAGGCCTCGAGCCGATCCAAGATCCACGGCCAGGTCATAAGGCCCACGCCAATAAGGATGATGACGATGGTGATGAGCCGGTCGGCCCAACGCGGCAGCCGCTTGCGACGACGCTTGGGTTTGGGCTTGAGCTGCGGGCCCGGCGTGCCGTTGTCCGCGGCGTTATCGCTCTTCATGTGTTTGGCGCCCTTCACCATCGCCGGTCACTCCTTTACAGCTCATGTTGTCTAAACAAATAATAGCCGATTCGCGAGCCCCTGCCCCGGACAACGCAGCCAGACTGCATTATCCGGTCGGGCATAGGTCAGCATTTGAGTTTTCAAAATGTCCCGAATCGACAGAGTGATTCGGGATACAATAGCTACAGGAAACGACGCATCCCGCGTAAGTGATCGAAAGCGCGGGCGGCCTAGTTTTCAGCTTTTGTTAAATGCCCGGGCTCCGAACCCCGGGCATTCTTATTTGCGCTTGTTGCGGCGCAAATGCCTTCTACCGTCCGCACCGCGCGAGCGCCTACGGACCTTAAACCGAACTTCATACGAGTCAAAAAACGCGATGACGAACGAGCCCACCGCCGCGAGGGCAGCGAGCACGTTAAGGAATTTCAGCATTTGGGGACCTCCGATCGAGTCGTCGGCCGCCCGCGCACGGGATGCGTCGCAAGGGTATTTTACCGCGAGCGCACGCACTTACAGCTGGTAAACGCAATATTTGCAAACATTTGTTCGATGGTTACACACACGATACTTTGAGCAGCGGAGCCTGACGGCATTACCCGGTCAGGTAGAGGTCAGGTAGAGGCCCGTATTTGCGTTTTCAAAATATCCCGAATTGGCGGGGCGATTCGGGATACAATGTCTGTAGGAGACGACGCATCCCGCGTAAGTGATCGAAAGCGCGGGCGGCCTAGTTTTCTGGTTTTGTTAAATGCCCGGGCCTCTAACCCCGGGCATTCTTATTTGCGCTTGTTGCGGCGCAAATGCCTTCCACCGTCCGCACCGCGCGTCGCCTACGGACCTTAAACCGAACCTCATACGAGTCAAAAAACGCGATGACGGATGAGTCCGCATCGGACGGTGGAGGCTGCCTGCGTTGTCCAAAAAGAACGGGGCAGACTCCAGCGTGGAGTCTGCCCCGAAAAGAGAATGGCAAAGCAAGAACGTCGATGGACGAGAAAAGTGTCCGCAAGTCTCATGGCCATCACATCCCACCTGCCAAAGGGATGGGTGAGCGAGCGTTACTCCTGCTCGGACTCCTCAGCCTGCTTACGGCTGCGGATGAGGTGCGCCACGCCGATGCACAGTACCGCGCCACCAGCGATCCAAGTGAAGGTCACGCCGTTGAGGCCGGTGAGCGGGAGGCCGACGGACTTGGTATTGCCGATGGTGATGTTAATTTCACCGGTTTCGACATTGGCAGCGGTATTATTCGTAGCGGTCAGCGTATTATCGCCCGGAGTGTTGTTGAGCGTGCCGAGGGCGACATCGGAACGAATCTCGTCATTCTGAGAGGGGCTGACCGTAATCTTCTTAAGCTCTGCCGCATTATCCTTATACTCTGCCTTAATAGTAAAGGTGAAGGGCTTGGCGACGGTATATTTATCACTTGGTGCCTTAGTCTCAGTCACCGTGTAGGAGCCAGCATCGAGTCCCTTTGCTTCAATCTTTCCCTTATCGTTAGAAGTAAACTTCAAATAGTCCGGAAGAGTTGCGCCAGTATAGCTCACAAGTTGGCCAGCAACGACTTTTCCGTCTGAACTATCTTTTGAAGCAACGTATTGATTCAAAGTGTCCGCATCAGCAGACTGAATGCTGAACTCGGCGCCCGCAAGGCCCTTCTCGGTGCCTTGATCGACCTTGTTAATGTTGAGCTGGAAGGTAAAGTCTCCAGCGCCACCTTCGACAGACGTTCCTGTTCCTTCGGCATAGGGATTGTTGGAGTATTCCAGCTTAACAGTGTTGTAGTTGCCCTTCTTCTCGCCAGTGCCATTACCGGTAACGGCATTCTTGTTGAGCTTCGCCTTATAGAAAACAACAATCTGGGTGCTAGCGTCTACGCCCTGAACATCCTTTAGGCTTTTTTGTTGTTGGCCTTATCGACGGCAAAGTCAACCGTCAAAACACGGTTACCGGCACTCGGAGTAGTCAGGTTATAGGCACTGCTATCAATCAGAGTGTAATCGCCGTCCCCGTTCACTGCGTAAACTGTAAGCGAATCCTGTACGTAATCGAGGCCATTCGAAAGAGTGTCCGTGAACTTGTATGCATAGGAGTCATAGGTGGCGTAGTTATCGGCGACCGAACCGGTAAGCTTATAGGTCACTTCCTGGCCAATTTGGGAGTCGGCAACGCCAGACCAACCATTTGTCTGCTGCGTGGGATTAGCAGGAGCTGCGGCAAGAATCTGCTTGTCGACAGTGGGGATACTAGTCTTCTCGGTTACAGTCACAGCCTCACCGCCCACGATTGCGAAAATCGGGGATGTACCGGTGTTCGGCTTACTCGAGTCGAGATTATTGGTCACAAACAGGTAGTAGCCGCTGCCATGCGTTGCATCGGGAGCCCAGGCGTTACCGGCAGTGATATTAGACTCAGCCGGGTTCTCACCCTTTACAGCATTCGCAACTGCATAGAGAACGCTGTCGGTAGTGATTCGCGTTCCATCCTCGCCCGCATGAGCGCCCTTCGCATTCGCCATGAGGAAGTCGGCGACTTCCTGAGCCGTAGGATCCTCGGACAGTTTGTTATTCTTCGCTAAGCTCTGATAACCCTTCCAGTCATTCTTAATGGCGGTAATAACTTTCGGGCCAACCGTCTCACTCGCCCACGTAATGTTCTGCGCAGTCTTGCCACCATTCGTGTCAGTAACCGTGGCCTTGAAGATCTGATAAGCCTTGAACGTATTGTCCTTGTTGTCCTCGGCAACCTTATTGATGGTGATGCTGTCCGCCGCGCCCTCAGCAAACGCCATGGTCACAGGCGCCATGACCCCGCCGAAGCTCAACGCTGCGGTGAGGCCGGCCGTTACTGCCAGGCGGGCGATGTTCTTGCTCATACTCATCTTCTTTTCCTCTGCTTTCTGCTTGAAATCCATTTGATCTAAAACCATCTGTCTGTGTCTAAGCATCTGCTTGGTTATGTCTCGCCCCGCTCTCTGTGGGGCCATTGGCTACTCTGTATGGCTGCCACCTCCCCGCTTGATCAGGAGCGCGACCACGAGGAGTGCGGCTCCGGCGGCCGCTGCGGCGGCCACGGCGTACATTGCCATATCGCCAGTCGAGGGCATAAAGCCTCCGGTGGTAATGCTAGGGGGCGTGCCGGTGGGCGTGTTGATGAGCGACGCCTCCAGGCTGCCCGTCGACCCGTCCGCGCTGTCGGCACGCAGGGGCGACTCGGCCGTGATGGTGAGCTTGGGCTTGGCGGCGGCCACCTGGTCGACGTCCAGGCCCTCGGCCTTAACCGTCACGGAGCGCGTGCCCTCAAAGGCGGTGTAGCCCTTGGGCGCCTTGAGCTCGCGGACCTCCAGCTTGCCCGAGTCCACGCCCGAGACGGTCACGCGGCCGTCCTCGCCCGTGGTGACGGTGGCCTTGCCCTCCGCATCCCACGTGCCATCGGCCGCGAGCGTGCGACCGCGGTCGTCGGTGATGCTCAGGACCGCCCCGGGCAGCGGCTTGTCGCCGTCGCTGCCGCGCTTGGTGAGCGCGAGATCCCAGGTGTAGGCCGTCGCGTCATCGCTCGGCGTGCGGGTGAAGCCGGCGTCGCCGGACTGGTCGGCAAAGGGAGAGCGCGGGTAGCGCAGGTAGACCTCGTTGGGGTTGCCCTTGGCGATACCGTGGTTGCATGCGCTGTTGAGT
The DNA here is from genome assembly GCA_902493915.1 of uncultured Collinsella sp. Taxonomy (GTDB): domain Bacteria; phylum Actinomycetota; class Coriobacteriia; order Coriobacteriales; family Coriobacteriaceae; genus Collinsella. The sequence continues at coordinate 19,614 of CABUQY010000025.1, read as the reverse complement.
GGCGCGTTGTACACGGCGACCACGCGGGCGCCCGCGGTGAAGGCGTCGGCCCCGCCGAGCGCGGCGATCAGGTCGCCGGTGCGCACGGTGAAGGTGCTCCCCTCGACCGAGACCCTGCACTGGGCCGTGATGTCGGTCCAGCCCTTGGCGGGCTCGGTGCCGGCGCGCCCGTCCTTACCGGTCGAGACGGCGTCGAAGCCGCCGTCGGCCCCCGCCGCCGCGTACACGCGCATGCTCGCGGCGACCTTGGAGGGGTCGAGCCCCGCGCTCATGGTGTCGACGAACTGCACCGTGTAAGTGTCGTAGGCCGTGAGGCCAGCCGGAACCGTGGCCGACAGGCGCCAGTACAGGTCGTCGGCGACCGTGGCGTCGGCGGCCTTCTGCCAGGCCGCCGTACTGTCCTCCAGCACGTGCTTGGCCACCTTGGGCGTCGCGGCCTTGGGCTTGACGGTGACGGCGCTGCCGCCGACCAGAACCATGATCGGCGCGGTGCCGGCCTCGTTCTGGGCGATGGCGTCGTCGTCGGCGACGATGAGCCAGTAGCCGCAGGGCAGTTCGGCCGCCATGTCCGCGTTAAGGGCCACGGACACGACGCCAGAGCTCTGGAGGGAACGAGCGAGCTGTGCGCTCAGCGCGCTCGTAAGGTGGGAATCGGCGTTGAGCCACTCGGCAGCTTCCTGCGCGGTGGTCTGGGAACTGGGCATTCCGGCGCTGTGCAGCACGGGCAGCGCGGCGTCGCGCACGGCGTCGCTTGCCCAGACAAGGTCGGTGGCGATCTTGGCGTCGTTGTCGCCGTCGACGACGCTGGCGCTAAAGATCTGGTAGGCGTCGTAGCTGCGCGCGACGGTGCCGTTAACGGTGATGGATCCGGTCGCGCTCGGCGCGGCCTGCGCGGATGCGGGGAACACAACCGCGCAGGTGCCGATCAGGAGGGCAAGCAGCGCAAACAAGATCGGGAAGGAGCAAACTTTCTTATTCACGACGCTCACCTCCCTTCGCATTCGCCTTGCGACGAATGTGCATCCAGGCCGCAGCAGCGCAAAGCACCGCCGCGCCGGCAAGGTATGTCAGAGTGACGCCCGACATACCGGAAAGAGGCAGAGTGGTGGAGTAGGTGTTGGTGAAGGTGGGGGTGTCGGTCGGGGTTGAGTTTGCGTTTCCGTTGGCGTCGACCTCGTAGTAGGCCGGCGTGCAGGTCAGATGTCCTTCGCCGTCATCCGTTGCCGTCACCACAACCTTGAAGGTCTTGGTGTCGTTGACGTAGCCTTCGTGCTTGGTGCCATCCTTCTTGTCGGCGTCGCATTCACAGATGTAGTAGGTGACTGTTGCTTTGCCACCAGCGAGATCTTTGATACCAAGCGGGCCAATCGTCTGATTCTCAAACGTCACCGTTGCCTCATTGCCCGTCCCCTTACTAGTGTATTTGGTATCGAGCACCTGCTTGTTGCCACTGGCATCCTTGGTATACAGCTCGAACTTAAACTTCTTCATCTCGCCGCCGTCGACCTTCTTGGTCACCCGAGGTGTCCAAGTGCCTAAGGTCTGGTAGGGCGCAAGTTCGTTCGTAAACGCAGGGCTGAAGTTGTTGCCGATTGTTACGGTCGAAACGACGTCGGTGGCCGAATCCTCAGTCCAGCTATAGAAGTCAGCGCCACAGTTAATGAAGTCCGCCGCGCCCTCCTTTTTTACGGATACTGTGGAAGCGTCCTTATTAACTGCATAACGATTAATATGGATTCCCAAGAGGTCGGTCCAGTTAACTGGTGTCGTACCAACCTTTATATGTATTTTGTAAATGGCCTTATCAAAGGTCGTACCTTCCTCTTTGATAGGGACTTCAACAAGGTAGAGGTCGTAATCGCCCGACTGGTAGTTCGCGCCCGTGTCGATGAGAATCTCTCCGTTTTCATTGACAGGAACCGCCGGTTTCGCCTCACATCCGTTTTCGTTAAGCGTGCCGTCATTATTCCAGTATGGTGCCTTGTTTGGATCGGCAGGTGCGCCCAACAGCTTAAACTGATAGTTGTGACCCGAAAGACCTTGCTCTTTGCCGTCCTTCATAAGGACTTTATTTGCCTTGACTTTGATTGCAGGATACACGTTCAGAGCCTTGACCTCGCCAACGACAAGATCGCCGTTGGTCATGATGCCGCCACCGTGGGTGTAGGAGTAGTTACCGCTGATGATGGTCGTAGCCTCTGTCTGCGCCTTATCCTTGGCATAGGGTGTCGGATTAGCCTTAAGGCCGAACATGTACTTAGCCTCGGCACCGTCGTTTGGGTCGATGGTAACCGGATTTCCGTCGCAAGTGCCCTGCCAGCCAGCCGATTCGCCGCCCAGCATCTTGCCAAGAACGACAGCGATTGTCTTATCCGCGCCATTCTTATTACGGACCAAGAAGAAATCCTCATGGCCGGAATTTTGGAAGAAATGAGTAACGTAATTTACTTCATCGCGGTCTTCAGTTTTGTTGTCGCCGCCAGCGGAATAATGATACGCTGGATGTTTATGTTCATTTTGATCAACGTCTGGCAGCTTTTTGCCATCTTGATCAACGTTATCTGTGTTGTCATAAATAGCAGCGCCATTTGAGTGCGAAACGATTGTCTCGCCCGTAGGACAAGCACCAACGCCACCGCCCCAGCCACCGGCGCGATTATTAGTGATCAGCGTCTTGAAAATATTGAGCCTGCCGCCCTTCTGAACAAAGACACCGCCACCGCCCCAGTCGCCGCCACGTTTGCCGCCACTCTCACAATCTACGCCCGTCATAGTCTTGTTATTCGTGATATAAATCTTGCTATTGGGGGTAGCTTCAATTTTCGCCTGCATACCAGGGCTGTTGCCGCCAGCGATACGCAAACCGCCGCCCTCGCCGTTAAGAGATTCGTTGCCCGCAATCGTGCCACCTGTCATGGTAAACTGAATCTTTTTGTCCCAGAAACCGGCATAAATACCGCCGCCTGCTTCTTTGGAGTAGTTAGCTGTAACGGAGCCGCCCTCCATGGTTAGTGTGCCGCCGTCAACAGATGCAATGCCACCGCCGCCAAGCAGGCCCTTGTTATAAATGTTCGAGTCGTTGATATACGAATCAACACGGTTGTTTGTGATGTTGGCCAAACCACTGATGCTAACGTTGGCGCCTTTGGTAAAGACACCGCCGCCATAGCCATTGTTGGGACTCCCGCCTTCGTTATAGACGTTGCCATACGTGGCGTTGCCCGAAATGACTCCACCAGAAAGATTCAGCTTGGCGCCCAGGTTAGCATAGATGCCGCCGCCAGAAGCAGCCTTGTTTGCAGCGATTACGCCGCCGGTCATGTTAAGCGAGGCATTTGCGCCCGTCACGCACAGGCCACCGCCCCATCCGCCATTGTCACAGTTACCACCCGCGATATATCCGCCTGAGATGTTAACGGTGCCTGAAGCTTTGATTACCTGACCGTATTGTTTTAAACTTGCGGCAGTGGTGATCATGCCACCCTTGAGATTGAGCACGCAGCCCTCATTAACGTTAATAACGTTTTCAACAGAACCATTATCTGATGCAGCATCAATCGCACCGAAGCCAGTCAGGACATGCTTGGTTGTAGTTTCGGTAGTACCGAACCCGTTTTCCGTTGGCTCACTCACGGTCTCGAAGTAAGTAAGACTCTTAGGAGTGCCCTTATTAGAGCCGCTTCCCCTTTCCCACTCTATACTCGCAGGCTGACCCGCCGACGTATTGGCCGTATCGACCGGACTTGGTGCATCTTTTGTTGTTTGGCCTAAATCCTCGATAGTAAGCGTGGCGTTGTTCTGAACCACGATGAACGACCCCACCGAACCGGGACCGTGATAGAGCATGTTGCCGTTAAGATCGATGGTGGTGTTTGCGGTGATGGTGATCTGGCTATCTGACCAGGATTTACCACTCAAACGATACTTGCCGCCACCAACGAATGCATTAGCAACATTACCTTCTACCTTTTTATAGTCTTCGGTACTGACGGGAGCGATAGCGTTTTCGTCGCTATTTTCATTATCGGAAGGCTGTGCGTCGAAAGGTTGCTCGGCACCCTTGACTTCCGCGCCATCAGCAGTCGAGTCTGCTGCGACGGTGTCCTCGCTCGCATCATTCCCGGCATCGTCACTATCCTGCTTTTCGGTATCCCCGTTGTTGGTGTTTTCCACATCAGTAGACTCAGTTGAGGAATCAGCCGCCGTCACAGTTTTCTCGGCTGCACCCGCCTGGGCATCGTTGGCAATGGCCTGCGAGATCGGGGGCATGACGAGCGACAGTACCAGGCTCAAAACGGAGGCTCCGCACAAAACGCCTGCCAGTACACGGCGCGTCGCTTTATTACTCTGCTTAGATTTGTCCGAATTCGCTTTCATCGATGTCTCCTCCCCAAGAGACCGCGATCTTGCTCTTTCACCATCAAACGTATCTGCGCAATCTGTAATTGCGCTCGTTTAGTAATGCAATTATAACGATTGTTTAAACATCTGAGCAACAAAACCGACATTTTTGTAGCGAGTTCTCAATTCTCTTGACATTTGCTCAGATTTACCTTCGTTTATTCGCTATCTATTTTTTGTTTCTGCTGGTAATTTAGTTGCGTATTATTTTTTAATGGCATTAGATTTATTTGCACAACATTTTGCTCAAGAGCAAACATCCTGTGAACGGTCGAAAATCGACCGTGAGCGGTAGGTCATTAACCGGAATGAATATCCTACCAAACTGATGAGAATATCTTCAACCCATCGGTAGTTAGAAGCGTGATGTTCAGACAACAATATTTGAATTTTCCCACAGATTTTAGGTATCAATTCGCCCAAATCGCCTGAGGCCACCGCGAAGGCGCCTGTCCCCATTGTGGCGGTTCTCCCCCCAGCGCTACAGCAGATGTTCCTCGATAAAGATCGCGATGCCGTCTTTGTCGTTGCTGGCGGTTACAAAATCGGCGGCGGCACGAGTGGCGTCGCTGCCGTTTGCCATGGCCACGCCCACGCCGGCGTCAGCCACCATGCAGGTGTCGTTATCGGCATCGCCAAACACGCAGATGTTCTGGAGCTCCATGTCGTTGAGCTCCGCCACACGCACAAGGCCGCGCGTCTTGGACACGCGCGGATCCATGAACTCGTAGAGCCGCTGCGTGGTTTGCAGAGCCGCTGCCTTAACAGTGTCATCGGCAAACGTCGACGCCCGCTCAATCACCCGCGGCATTACCTCGGGCGCCATGGTAAACATCACCTTGGGCTGCGGCTCGCGCAAGAACTCGGCAAAATCGACCACCTGGTAGGGCACGCCGTCGACGCGCGACAGGTGCTCGACGCACGCGTTGCTCTCGGGCACGTAGAACACGCCGTCTCGGGGGCAGACGGGCGTTGCCGGAAGGTCCGCCATGTGCTTGCAGATGCGCGCGATGGTCTCGCCCGGCAGCGGATAGCTCAGCTCGTTGATGTCGTGCGCACAGTCGATGACCTCGGCGCCACCGCAGCCCACCATCACGTCTACCAGGCCTTCGATGCCCCAGAGCTCGTACATGGCCTCGGTCGCGTGGGCGTCGCGCCCGGTGCACAGGCCAAAGAGCACGCCACGCTCGCGCAGGGCGCGGATCGCCGCCACGGTGCGCGGGGACACCGTGTGCTGGCTCGTGAGCAGCGTGCCGTCGATATCGCAGAACACAGCTTTGATGTGGCTGAAGGTGGCGTCCATGGGGGCCTTTCCGGGTTGTGCGGCGGTGTGGGGTGTGGTCGTGAACGGCGTACATGGTATACCAAGGCGCAAGCCGTTGGGACCCGATCACCACAAAGGCGTCTGGCCCCTTTATGGTGGCTTGTGGTGCTCGGGCCTCAGCGCAAACCATCACAACATTCGACGTTTTTCGGCAAAATCGCGATTTTCATCGAATGTTGTGATGGTTTCTTACCGCTTTCCGGCACGTTCCAAATGATTGCGTCCAAACAGCAGCAACGCCGCGGGAACCGCCGTCACGACCATGCCCGCCCCTACGAGCGTCTGCTGCACGCCAAATGTCGCCGCCAGCCACGGTGCAACCGCCAGAGGGGCCACGCCAGCGAACATATTGCCAAAGCCCATGACCGAATTGACACGGCCGAGCTGCTCGAGCGGAGCCGTCGTTTGCACAATGGTGTTGTGGAGCGGGTTGACGACACCCCAAGCTATGCCCAGGGCGATCTGGCCGATGAGGGCCACGCCCACGTACGGTGTCCCCACATAGAGCAGACTTCCCAGGCCCACGGACATAAGCGCCACAAGCAGTGTTTTAAGGTTGACCAGGTGCGGCGGCAAGCGGAGCGCGAGCACGGCACCCAGCACCGCGCCCACGCCCGAGGCCGACGAGAGCCAGCCCATCCACTCAACGCCGACGCGTAGGACATCGCGATAGAAAAACGACTCGAGCGGATCGAAGGCTCCGTAGCCAAAGTTCGAAAGAAAAATGATGCAGAACAGCAGGGCGAGAACGCTGTTGGTAAAGACCGTCTTGATGCTGGTCGCGAAGGTGACGCGGGAGGACGTGCTGGGGTTGGAGCTTCGTCCCGCACGCTCCCCTTCCTCTGCCGAATCGGCATCCGCATGCCCGGCGACATGGCTGGTCTGCGGCCTAAAGCCCCAACCGACGACGAACGCCAGCACGGTAAAGAGCATCATGAGCACGAACACCGCACGCGACGACGCAGCTGCCGCGGCAAAGCCGCCCAGCGTGGGGCCAACGATGATACTCACGTTTGAAAACATGGCGATGGCGGAGTTGATGTCTTTGAGCTCGACGGGGTCGTTGGTGAGGTAGGCCGGATAGGACGTGGCAATGGGCTGAGCGAATCCCATCGTAAAGCCTAGGAACACCGCGCCGAGCAGGACGACGCCGGTCGCGCTACCAAAGGCGATGATTGCCGTGCCAGTTGCGAGAGCGCCGACGATGCTCAGCAAGAAATGGCGGCGCGGACCCCATGCGTCGAGCGCAGCACCGCCCGCAAAGGATCCCAGGATCACGAAAACGTTCATAAACAGGACGGCCAGCGATGTCGCGACGACCGAGGCATCGTCCGCATAGGTAAGCGTTCCGATGACGCCGATAAAGTAACTGGTCTGAAAGCCGGTGTAGATGAGAAAGCGCATCGCCACCAGGCGCTTGGCCTGCACGGACAGCGACGATTGAGGCTTTGAGAAAAGAGATGCGAGCATGGAGACTCCTTGTTTCATACGAATACGGGCGGTGGGCATTCGCCACCGTCTGTCAAATCAATCTATCCGCATGAAACATTAAGGACGCATCAAGCCCCTTCTCTCCGTTTTTCGCCCGTCATGAATTACTTGGTAGATTGTAAGGCATGTCCCACACATCCACCAAAGCAAAAACCACCACAAAGGTGCTTGGCCCCTTTGTGGTGGAAATGGCGTTTGCCCAGATAAAACCTACCAAAATAAACCTGTCCCTTTTTGGCAGGTTTTAGGCCAGGTGGTCCTGAATCAGATCGCAGATGGCTCGGGCGTCGTTGATGTTGATGGCTCGGGTCGCGAAGCCGGCGTCGAAGGCCTGGCGTGCCAGAGCCTCGTTACAGGCAAGGGCCAGCGTGTGACCGTCGACCAGGTCGAGCGAGCTCTTGCCGCGCAGACGGTCGACACCGGAGCGCGCGACCACGATGTTGTCGAAGCCCTCGGTCTTGTAGCCTTCGATGATCACCACGTCGACATCGTTGTAGCGTGACAGCAGCTCGCGAGCGGGCATCTCGTCCTCCTCGCGCGTGTCGGCGTACTCCGCCCAGCGCGTGGCGCAGATGAGGCCCACGTGCTTGGATCCGGCCTGGTGATGGCGCCACGTATCCTTAGCGGGCACATCGATATCAAAGCCGTGATGCCCATGATGCTTGAGCGAACCCACGCGCAGGCCGCGGCGGGTGAGCTCGGCGATAACCTTCTCGACGAGCGTGGTCTTGCCCGAGTTCTGGTAGCCGATAAACGCGATCGCGGGGACGGCCGGAGTGGGAGCTGCAGGCGCGACGGCGACGGGTGCGCTTGCGGGTGCGTCGCCCGCGGCTCCCACGGCCTCAACGGCAGCGGCCTGGCGCTCGGCGCGATCCCACACGCCCGAGCGACCGCCCTCCTTGTGCAGCAGGCGCACGTCGACGATCTCCATGCCGCGATCGACCGCCTTACACATGTCATAGATGGTCAAACACGCGGCGCTCGCTCCAGTCAGAGCCTCCATCTCGATACCAGTCTTGCCCGTCACGCCGGCCGTGACCAGCACGTGAAAGCCAACCTGCCCGTCCGCACGCGCCGGTGCCCAGCCCTCGGGCACGTCCTCGGCCGGCGTCCCCGCCGCAGCGATGGGCGCAATGTCGCACTTGCTCTTGGTAATGAGCAGCGGATGGCACATGGGAATGATGTCGCTCGTGCGTTTGATGGCCATAATGCCCGCCACGCGCGCGCAGGCAAGCACGTCGCCCTTTTTGGCGCGGTCCTGCAGCACCATGGCCTGCGTCTCGGGGTGCATGAGGATAGTGCCCTCGGCGATGGCAATGCGATGGGTCTCGGCCTTGTCGGACACGTCGACCATGCGCACCTCACCCTTGGCGTCCACGTGCGTCAGTTCGTCGCGACGGGCGTCGCGGGCGGGCTCGGTGGCAGCGCTGACAGTCGGCTGTGCGGACGCGTCGGCGTTGCCAGCATTCGCCGCAGCCGTGACTTTGTGGGCAGACATCGCGGCCCTGCGAGCGACCTTGGTGGCATCGGCGTACCTGCTCTTGGCCATATGATCATCCTCCGATTTGGGACATAAATCGTTGCGTGCCCTCAATTATCGCGTGTTCCTGCGGCTTGTGGGCCACGGCATCGCGCCAAATCGAAAGTACCTGCATATCATCACCACGGCGCAGGGCGTCGCGCACCGAATACTCGGCATCGCTAAACAGGCACGGACGCACGTTGCCATCGGCCGTTAGGCGCAAGCGGTTGCAATTCGCACAAAAATGGTTGGACATGGCGCTGATAAAGCCAACCGTTCCCGCCGCGCCCGGAAAGTGCCAATAGCGCGCAGGGCCCGCACCGGCAGGGGCGTCGTTGATGTCGAGCGGCTCGAGCTCGCCCAGGCCCGCCGCGGCGGCCCCCGCATTGATGCGCGCCCGCAGCTCGTCGCTCGGCACGGTGTCGCTCGCGTCCCACAGCTCGGGATTGAGCGCGGGCGCATGCGGGTCCACAGCGCAATGCGAGCTCGTGCGCTCGTCGCCGATGGGCATGTATTCGATAAAGCGCAGGTGGATGGGGCGGTCGAGCGTGAGCCGCGCGAGGGCCGCCACGTCCTGGTTGAGCCGACGCACCACAACACAGTTGACCTTAACGGGCTCAAAGCCCCAAGCCAGCGCCGCGTCGATGCCAGCCATGGTCTGCTCGAGTCGACCCAGGCGCGTGATCTTTCCAAAGAGCGTAGGGTCGAGCGTGTCGAGCGAGATGTTGACGCGGTTAAGCCCGGCATCTTTGAGCTGCGGCGCCAGCTTGGGCAGCAGGGCGCCGTTGGTGGTAAGCGAGATGTCCTCGATCTGCGGAATCGCACGGATGTCGCGAATGAGCGGGATGATACGGCGGCTGACCAGCGGCTCGCCACCCGTCAGGCGCACGCGGCGAATGCCCTCCCCCGCCACCAAGCGCACAAAGCGGGCAATTTCCTCGGCGCTGAGCAGCTCGTCGTGTGCACGGGGCGCCACGCCATCGGCCGGCATGCAGTAAATGCAGCGGAAATTGCACTTGTCGGTAACGGCAATGCGCAGGTAGTTGATATCGCGGCCAAAGCCGTCATGTTGCACGTGCCCGTCCACGCAGCCCTCCCCTCACGCGGCGTTTTATTCTTCGGAAAACATAATACCCCACGAGAGAATCACGCCGACACCCGTACGACAGGACAGGTCGCTTCGAGCAAGACCGGCTTCCCAAGCCCATCCTCAGCACAGACCATCACAACATTCGATGCTTTTCCCGATTTTGGCAAAAAACGTCGAATGTTGTGATGGTCTGCCTGCCCACGGCACACCGTAGAAGGACCAAAGCGCCCCTAAAGGCCGCCGTCCCAGTGCCGAATCACGAATTCTCGCAGGTCGTTTTGACGTTTCTGGAACGCTTCGCTTCGGTCGCACTTAAGGCCCATAGCGAGCGCGATGGCGTTCATCGCCCGGTGCAATTGCAGCTGGTGGGCAAGCTGAGTCCCGGTGAGGACGATCATCCTAAAGCCCAGCGTGCTCAGCACGGTCATACGCTCCGCATCCGACGCGCTGCGCTGTTTATCAAGATGGTCCGAGCCGTTGTATTCAATCCCCGTACCGCTTGCAGGCGCATATACGTCGATCTCGAAATACCCGGCCTTAGCGAGATACTTGAACTCGCTGGGAACATCGACCCGATGGTTGAGCTCGATCTTGGCGTATCCCAGCCCTCCCTGGGAACGTTTTGCTACGACCATGATTGCGGTGGCCGTCTCCATGGGCGACCGCGCGCCATCGTGCACGCGCTTGAGCACGGCGGCCGCGCGTATAGCCCCCTGACGAGATCGGTTCTCGTTGCAATAAGCAATCAAGTCGGCAACGGTATACCTCTGTCCCATCTCGATATAATCGCCTGGCGACAGATGATTCAAATGGTATCGGGCGCAGATTTCGTAGCCATATTCCAGCTGCTCGGGCTCGCTCATCCACGAACCCGCTTGGACAAAGCACATGACCTCATCAACCACCAGAAGGCCCTCTGCCATCTCGATAAGATGAGCTGGAGATACCGGCGCTCCAAACACGTGGCACCTAAATCCAGCCGGCGTCGAGCGCTCAAAATCGAAGTTGACGAGCGTGTCGATATGATCGAGCTCTTCTCGTGGAATACCAAGCGCAACCAGATAGTCGGTAACGATCCCAACTGCCGTTGAAGCCCTCAGCCCCTTGGTATCGAGCCCCAATTTGGGCAGGCTCGCGGTCGGCTCCGCCTCGTTAGCAAGCGAGTCCTCATCGTATAGACTGCTTGCTCGCGAGAGCGGCTCGGACGGGCGCGCCACGTTGTGGTACAGCCAGGCAGTCTTATGGGACAGGACGATCGGCAGGTCCATGAGCCCTCCAATGGAGTCGGATAACCAACCTTATTCCCCTGCCCACGGGTCCGCACACCTTCGTGCGCAAGAAAGCAATTCCACCCGGTCGAGCGGCAGAAAAACCATCACAACATTCGATGCTTTTCCCGTTTTTGGCAAAAAACGTCGAATGTTGTGATGGTTTGAGGTGAGGTGAGGGGCACGGAGGGGTCAAAGTATCGTACTCGGAGCGTGACTTTTTTCGCCCTGCCGCCAACACAAACCTTGACTCTACAATCGTTGTAGGGTTTTCACTACACTGGTAGCTAAACGAACCCAGCCAGAAAGCCCCACCTATGGAACACGACCTCACACGCGGCAATATCCTTAAGACCATCGCGGTCTTTGCCCTGCCTTATATGCTCTCGTACTTTTTACAGATGCTCTACGGCATGGCCGACCTGTACATGATGGGGCAGTTTAGCGGCGCCGCCGGCATCACCGCCGTTGGCAATGGCGCGCAGACGCTCTATATCATTACCGTGACGCTTGTGGGCCTGGCCATGGGAACGACGGTTATCGTCGGCCACGCCGTGGGCTCGCGTCGCTTCGACCGTGCCGAGACCGCCATCGGCAACACCATCACGCTCTTTATGGGCGTCTCGGTGGTGCTGGCCGCTGTCCTGCTCGCACTGTGCCCGCAAATCGTGGCGCTCATTGGCACGCCGGCCGAGGCAGTCGAAGGTACATCCGCCTACCTGCGTATCTGCTTTGTCGGCATTCCGTTTATCGCCGCATACAACATTCTCTCGGCCATCTTTCGCGGCCTGGGCGATTCGCGCTCGCCTATGTACGTGATTGGCGTGGCATGCATCATCAACATCGCGCTCGACTTTCTATTTATCGGCCACATGGGGCTCGGCCCCGTGGGCGCGGCGCTCGGCACGGTGACCGCGCAGACGGCCAGCGTTGCGCTCGCGCTCGTGTGGCTTAAGAGCCGCCGTACGAACATCCACGTTAAGCGCAGCGACCTGCGCCCCCAGCCCGAGGTGCTCGGCAGCATTCTTAAGATCGGCGTGCCTGTGGCCGTGCAGGACGGCTGCATCCAGGTGGCGTTTATGTTTATCACCGTCATCGCCAACCACCGCGGTCTGGTCGACGCCGCCGCCGTGGGCCTGGTCGAGAAGATGATCAGCTTTTTGTTCATTGTGCCGAGTTCCATGGGCGCCACCGTCAGCGCGCTCACGGCGCAAAACGCCGGCGCGGGCAAGGGCGATCGTGCGCGTCAGGTGCTCAAGGACGCCATGACCATCTCGGTGGTGTACGGCTGTCTGATCACGATACTGATGTGGCTGGTGGCACCGGCGTTTATCGGCTTTTTTGCCAAGGACGCCGCGGTGGTCACGGCCGGTACCGGCTATATGCGCAGCTACATTTTCGACGCGATTTTTGCCGGCATCCACATTTGCTTTAGCGGCTTTTTCGCTGCATACGGTAAGAGCTACATCGGCTTTGCGCACAACGTGCTGGCCGTGGCGCTCATTCGCGTGCCGGGCGCGTGGCTGTTGTCGAATGCCTATTCCGACACGCTGTTTCCCATGGGCATCGCTTCGCCGTGCGGATCGATTCTGTCGGCGGTCATCTGTGTGGTGGCATTTACCGTGCTCAACCGGCGCGGGGCTTTTGACAAGCTGGTGGCGTAGCGGATCGTTCGTGTCATACGACGGCTGCGCCGCACGACTTCAGTGCCCCTCCCCCGCCCGTTGAAAGGAGCAGTCCCATGACCGACTCGCCAACTGAACATACCGAGGGCCTGCTCCGCATTGGCGAGGTGGCGCGCCTGTTTAACCTGAGCGTGGGGACGCTACGTCATTACGAGCAGATGGGCTTGCTGGACCCGGCGCACATCGATCCGGCAAGTGGGTACCGCTACTACGGATCGCGGCAGCTCTCCACCCTCAACACCATTAGCCACCTGCGTGTTCTCGACTTGCCGCTCGCGCAAATCCGTGAGTTTGTGACCACGCGCGATGTGGACCTCATGCAGCGGCAGCTGGCCCAACAGCAGGAGCTCATCGAGCGCAAGCGCCGCGAGCTCGAACGCGTGTCACGCAAGATCGATAACCGGCTTGCCCTGCTTCACGATGCCCTGAACACCGAGCTCGATACCATTTGCACAATCGATGCGCCCGAGCTTCGCTGCGCCGTATTGCGCGAACGCGTCAAGCCTACCGACGCCTATGCGCTGGAGTGGCAGATTCGTCAGCTGCAGAAGGGCCAGCACGAGACCTTTGTCTTTCTGGGCAACTTGGGCGTTGGGATTAGCGCCGAGCGCCTCGCCGCCGGCGACTTTGATGGCTACGACGAGGTCTTTTTGCTGCTCGATGACACCGATGACTACGTGGGTGACGTCGAGGTGCGGCCCGCCGCGCGGTGCCTGACCATAAGCTTCCGTGGTACGCACGGGCAAGCGGGCCCGCGCTATAAGCAGCTGCTCGGCTATATGCGCGAACACGGGCTGTCCCCCGCTGGCCCCTCACGCGAGATCGCCCTCATCGACGACATCATCAGCGACGACCCCGCGACCTACGTGACGCAGATCACGGTGCCGGTCGCCCCGTCCAAATAAGAACCGCCCGGAAGGCAGTTCAATCATGCTTTCCGGGCGGTTCTTCAATTTGACTATTGATGCCTTATGCCTCTGGCACCTCACCAGTCGCAAGGATCTGCTCGAGTGCGTCCTCATCCAGCACGGGTACACCCAGCTGCTCGGCCTTGGTGAGCTTGGAGCCCGCTTTGGGACCGGCGACCAGATAGCTTGTCTTCTTTGACACGCTGCCCGAAACCTTGGCGCCGAGCACCTTGAGCGCCGCGCCCGCCTCGTCGCGCGTGCGGTTGACGAGCGTGCCGGTGAGCACGAAGGTCAGACCCGCGAGCGGCTGTGCGTCGGCGAGCTCTCCCGCCACGCCAGCGTCGGCTGCGGCTTGCGCGTGCGCGGCGCCCAAGTCCACCTCGAGCGACAGGCCCGCCTGGCGCAGACGCTCCAGTACGGCAAGGTTCTCGGGCACGGCCAGGAACTGCTTGACGCTCGCCGCAATCTTGGGGCCGATGCCCTCGCACTCGGCAATGTCCTCTTCGCTCGCCAAGATAAGCTTGTCAATCGACAGGAATCGCTCGGCGATGACCTCGCCCACGCTCTTGCCCACGTGGCGGATGCCCAGGGCAAACAGCACGCGACCGAGCGGCTGGCTCTTGGACTTGTTGAGCTCGGCGATGATTTTCTCGGCCGTCTTGAGGCCTACCGGAATGGGGTCGCCCTTCTTGACGCCCTTTTTGCTGTTGGAGCTGGCATAGGTGCGCCCCGTGTCCAGGCCTGCAATGTCATCGACCGTGAGCTGGTAGAAGTCCGCGACGTCGTGAATCAGGCCGGCGGCGATCATCTTGTCGACGATCTCGTCGCCCAGGCCGTCGACGTCCATGCAGCCGCGACTCACCCAGTGGAGCAGGCGCTCCTTAAGCTGCGCGGGGCAATCGATTGAGACGCAGCGGTAGGCAACCTCGCCGTCCTCGTGGACCACGGGGCTGCCGCACACGGGGCAGACCTCGGGCATCTGCCAGTCGACCGAATCGGCCGGGCGCTTGTCGAGCACCGGGCCCACGACCTCGGGAATCACGTCGCCCGCCTTGTGCACGATGATGGTGTCGCCCTCGCGCACGTTTTTACGACGGATCTCGTCGATGTTGTGCAGCGTGGCGCGCGCGATGGTGGAGCCGGCAACCGTCACCGGGTCGAACTCGGCGACCGGCGTGAGCACACCGGTGCGGCCCACCTGGATGCGAATTTCGCGCAGGACGGTCTGCTTTTCCTCGGGCGGGAACTTAAAGGCAATGGCCCAGCGCGGCGCGCGGGCGGTAAAGCCCAGGTCAAGCTGCTGCTGGAAGCTGTCCACCTTTACGACCACGCCGTCAATGTCGTAGTCCAGGTCACCGCGATGTTCGAGCGCCTGGGCGCAGAACTCGTGGACCTCGGCGGGTGTGGCGCAACGGGCAACGTTAGGGTTGACGCTAAAGCCGGCGCTACGCAGCCAATCGAGGAACTCGCGCTGGCTGTGGACGTGTAGCGGGTCGGTATCGGCGATGGCATAGATAAAGGTGGCCAGGTCGCGGCGCGCCGTGACCTTGGGATCCTTCTGACGTAGACTGCCGGCGGCAGCGTTGCGCGGGTTGGCGAAGGGGTCGCGACCCTCGGAATCGGCCTCGTCGTTCAGGCGCACAAAGCTGCCCTTGGGCATATAGACCTCGCCACGCACCTCAATGGTGCGCTCGCGGTCGGCGCCCATGTGGGCGAGCGCCGGCTCGGACAGATGCATGGGCACATCCTTGATGGTGCGCACGTTGAGCGACACGTCCTCGCCCGTGGTGCCATCGCCGCGCGTGGCCGCGCGCACGAAGGTGCCGTTTTGGTAGGTAAGCGCCACACCCAGGCCGTCGATCTTAAGCTCGCAGGTATAGGTGGCACTACCGGCACCGAGCGCATCCTCGGTGCGCTGGAGCCATGCGTCGAGCTCGTCCAGATCCATGGCATCGTCCATGGAATACATGCGCGCCATGTGCGTGACCGGCGTAAACTGCTCGCTCACGTAGCCACCCACGCGCTGGGTATAGCTGTCGGGCGTCACCAGGTCGGGGTAGGTCGCCTCGATCTCCTGCAGCTCAACGAGCATTTTGTCGAAGGCGGCGTCCGTGATCTCGGGCGCATCGAGCATGTAGTAGCGATAGGCATGGTAATCGAGCTCGTGGCGCAGCTCGGCCGCGCGCGCTGCCGCCTGGGCACGGGCGTCGGTCGGTGCGGTGGCTTCCGCGGTCGTGGGCGTTTCGGTATCGATGTCCACGCCGTCACCAAACAGGCTCGATTGCTCCATAGCGGCACTCCTTCGCTCGATTTCAAACGGATACTAGAGTACCACCGGTCGCAACGGGGTCGAATAGCCCTTTCGAACCGCACCGAATCGGCAGCGGCCAGACTGGGGTGGACAGTTAGTTCAGATACGTATAAATCCTAGAGCTGGATCGGGCACGAACACCTCTGTTTCGACTAATTTTGGGCTCCTCGAGACCATGTAAACGTCCCACTCTCCCTTCCAAACACCCATCCGAGCCCCATCCCAATCAAAAATTGCTCAAAACGCATCCCAAGCTGCCCCAGATTTATACGTATCTGAACTAACTGTCCAGACCATTACGAACCAGGCCTCTTGCCAGCCCCAAGTGATCCGTTTTCCTCCGTCCCCAACGGATCAACAAGAAAAGAGGGGCTGTCCCGCATTGATGGGACAGCCCCTCTGGCATTGGTATGTGCGAAACGGCTCGCTAGAACCCCTGGCCGTAGCCTTGACCCTGGCCCTGCTGGCCCAACAGCTCCTCCAGATACTGGCGCAGCTGCTCATCGGTAATACCGCCGTTGCCGGTGTCGGTCGAACTGTCGTCCTGCTGCTGGCTCTGCAGCTCCTCGTCGGAGCCCAGCTCGACGGTGACCTTCTTCTCTTCCTTGCCGCGCATGAGCGTGATCTCGACCTTCTCGCCCACCTCGTGGCTGCGCAGCGCGATGATCAGGCCATCGGCGCTCGTAATCTCATCGTCGCCCAGCTTGGTAATGACATCGCCCTCTTGGATGCCAGCCTTGGCGGCAGGACCGTCCTCGACAACGCTTGCCACATACGCGCCGCTATCGGTGCTCAGCTTGTTGGTGCGGGCGTTGAGCGCGTTGACGCTCGAAAGCGTAGCGCCCATGTACGGATGTACCGGCGTCTTGCCGTCGATAATCTGGTCGGCAATGTTCTTGGCGTAGTTAACCGGAATGGCAAAGCCCACGCCCGAGCTGGAGCCCGAGTAGCTCTCGATGAGCGAGTTAATACCCACGAGCTCGCCGTTGTCGTTGACGAGCGCGCCGCCGGAGTTGCCCGGGTTGATGGCGGCATCGGTCTGGATCATGTTGGCGTAGATGGTGTTGCCACTGGTAGAGCTCATGGCCGTGGAGCGATAGAGCGCCGAGACGATGCCCGTGGAGACAGACTGCTCGTTGCCGAACGGCGACCCGATCGCCATGACCCACTCGCCCACGTTGAGCTTGGAGGAATCACCAATTTCGATCGGAGTGAGCTTGGAGGCGTCGGCGTCCTTGAGCTTGATGACGGCGAGGTCGCTCGAGGCGTCGTTGCCCACGAACTCGGCCTCGTAGGTGGTGCCGTCGTCCATGGTCACCACGTACTGGTCGTAACCATCGACCACGTGGTTGTTGGTGAGGATGTGGCCCTCGGTGTCGAGCACCACGCCCGAACCGACGCTGCCCGAGCCGTCCGACTCGTCGGCAGACTGCGAAAGCGAGCCATTCTGGCTGCCGCTCGAAGTGGCGGTAATAGAAACCACGGAGGGCAGGGCCTTGGCAGAAACGGCCTCGGCCAGCGTGGTGTCCTCGGAGTCGATGGTGATCTTTTGCGTCGATGAACCCGAAGCACCCGCCGTCACGGCGTTCCTGCCGCCGTCGATATCGAGCGTGCCACTCATAATGAGCGCGATGACCAGCAGGGCGCCGCAGGCACAGCCGGCAAGCGCCGTAATAAAGATCGGCAGCTTTTTGGTCTTGGTCTTGACCACCGTATGCTTATTTACAACCTGCTGGCCGCCCAGCGGCTTGCCGGTCTGCGTGTCGTAGGCCTGCACGTAGGGAATGTTGCTACCGGCAGGCGTCGACTCCACCTGCACGCGCGGCTGCTGCTGGGTCTCGCCAGCGTTGCCCGCATCCTGGGGACGCTGGGAATCGTTCTCGCTCATAGCTGCGATCCTTTCGTCAAATAACCAAAGGCCCGCCAAACACGTGGCGGGCCATCATTGTTCACGTTGAGTTGTACCCCAATATGCGGGCGTACGTGTATGAGAACGCAATCTTTTAGGAAGGCTTAAGTTCTGCCGCAGACCCGAAAGGAACCCGCATCTGCGTCAATACCACCACAAAGGTGCCTGTCCCCTTTGTGGTGAAAAGCTAGTCCTTAAACAGATAGCCCACGCCGCGGACGGTGGTGATGTGCGCCGCGATCTGCGGGCCCACCTTGGAGCGGATGCGTCGGATGTGCACGTCGACGGTGCGCGTGCCGCCGCAGTACTCAAAGCCCCACACGCGGTGCAGCAACACCTCGCGGCTGTAGGCACGGTTGGGGTGCGTCGCCAAAAAGCTCAGCAGCGAGTACTCCATCAGCGTCAGGTCGATGGGCTCATCATCGAGCGTCACCTGGTAGGTTGCCAGGTTAATCTCGAGGTTGTCGATGTTGAGCACATCGTCGGCGGCGACGGTCTCCTCCTCGCCCATCAGGCGCTGCGCACGAGCCTTAAGCTCGTTGGGCGTCGCCGTGGGGCATACAAAGTCGGCATGCGCGTGATTGGGCAGGCGCAGGGTGCCGAGCGCCTCGTCGTCGACGATCACCAGCATGGGAACGCCGCCGCGATCGTCAAGCCACTTGGCAATCTGATCGATACGGTCGCTGCGGATGCCGTCGGAATCGAGAATCAGCAGGTCAAAGTCGTGCGCCGCAGTCGGCGAATCGGGGGTTGCCAGGCTCACCTCGACACCCAGGGTGGTCGTCAAGCTGCGGGCAAACTCGTGGAAGCGCGTCGTGCGCGCCATGAACAGGGCACTCTTTTCGGACATATCGGCCTCCAAAGAAATGAGCTCAATCGTACTGGAACAAGCCAGCGCGATTAGGAGTTCGCCAGGTAGTGCTTAATCTCCCACTCGGTGATCGTGGACTCAAACTTATGCCACTCGTCGCGCTTCTTTTTGAGGAAGAAGCTGTGGATGTGCTCGCCGAGGGCATCCTTCATAAACTGCGAGTCCTCAAACACGTCGAGCGCCTCTTTGAGCGAGCGCGGCAGCGGCGTGTAGCCGGCCTCGACCATCTGACGGTCGGTAAGCTTGAGCGTCTCGGCCGTGGCCTCGGGCGGGAGTTCCAGCTTGCGCTCGATGCCGTCCAGACCAGCCGCCAGCGTGACGGCGTTGACCAGGTACGGGTTGGCCATGGGATCGGGACTGCGCAGCTCGATGCGCGTGGACAGCTGCTTGCCGGGCTTGTAGACCGGGATGCGGACCATGCTCGCGCGGTTGCGCAGGCCCCACGTGGCGTACTGCGGCACGGAATCGCCGCCCGTGGTGATGCGCTTGTACGAGTTGACCGTGGGGTTGGTGATGGCGCTGATCTCGCGCGCGTGCGCCAGGATGCCGGCCATATAGTGCTTGGCGACGTCGGAGAGGTGGTACTTCTCGTCGTCCTCGCCCCAAAAAACGTTGTTGCCATCGTGGTCGAACAGCGACTGATGTAAAAACATGGCGCTGCCGTCCTCGCCCGCCAACGGCTTAGGCATAAAGGAGGCGTGGCAACCGCTCTCGTAGGCCTGCTGCTTAATGATGAGCTTTGCCGTGGTGATGGCGTCGGACATGCTCAGGGCCTCGGCGTGGCGCAGGCTCATGCCGTGCTGTGAGCGGCCGGCGGCGTGGAAGGTGTACTCC
>CABUQY010000024.1 GCA_902493915.1 uncultured Collinsella sp. | reverse complement strand
CGCCGGCGCCGCCGTGCCCACCATCTCGCGCGGGCGCGTGACCTTTGTGGACGCTGCCCTGCCGCAGGGCGTGGTGGTGCCCGACGCCAATTTGGCCGTGTTCTCGATCGCCGATCTCAACGCCCGCATGGATGCCAACCGCGCGCGCAGCCGCCGCAAGGTTGACATTACGCAGATTACCTTCCCGTTTAAGCCGGGCGACTACGTGGTGCACGCTACCCACGGCATCGCGCTCTTTAGCGAGATCGCGCGCCAGGAAGTGGGCGGCAAGGAACGCGACTACTTTTTGCTGGAATACGCCGATGGCGACAAGCTCTACGTGCCGCTGGAGCAGGTTGACCGCATTACGCGCTACGTTGGTCCCGACGGCGATAAACCGCGCTTGACCAGGCTCAACACCGCCGACTGGACGCGGGCTACCAACAAGGCGCGCAAGAATGCCAAAAAGCTGGCGTTTGACCTGGTCGACCTGTATACGCGCCGCTCGTCGATTACCGGTATCGCCTGTCCGCCCGATACGCCCGAGCAGATCGAGATGGAGCAGAGCTTCCCCTACGACGAGACGCGTGACCAGCTGGAGGCTATCGCCGACATCAAGGCCGACATGGAGGCGCCCAAGCCCATGGACCGCCTGCTGTGCGGCGACGTGGGTTTCGGTAAGACCGAGGTTGCCCTACGCGCGGCCTTTAAGTGCGTGGACTCCGGCCGCCAGGTCATGGTGCTCTGCCCCACGACCATTCTGGCCCAACAGCACTACGAGACATTCTTTGAGCGCTTTGCCCCGTTTGGCTTGGAGGTCGAGGTACTCAGCCGCTTCCGTACTCCGGCGCAGCAAAAGCGCGCGCTTAAGGCGTTTGCCGAGGGCACGATTGATGTGCTCATCGGCACGCACCGTCTGCTTTCTGCCGATGTGAACCCCAAGAACCTGGGCATGGTGATCATCGACGAAGAGCAGCGCTTTGGTGTGCAGCACAAGGAGCAGCTCAAAAACCTGCGCGAGCAAATCGACGTGCTCACGCTCTCGGCAACGCCTATTCCGCGAACCATGCAGATGGCCACAAGCGGCGTGCGCGACATGAGCCTGATCACCACACCGCCGACCGGGCGTCGTCCCGTGATCGTGCACGTGGGGGAGTACGACCCCGACGTGGTGAGTGCGGCGATTCGCCTGGAGGTGGGCCGCGGCGGTCAGGTGTATTACGTGTCCAACCGCGTCAAGACCATCGACGATGCCGTGGCGCGCGTGCACGAGGCCGCGCCCGAGGCACGCGTGGGCGTGGCGCACGGCAAGATGAGCCCGCGCGAGGTCGAGGACGTGATGATCGAGTTCGCGACCAAGAAGATTGACGTGCTTATCGCCACGACCATCGTTGAGAGCGGTATCGACAACGCGACCGCCAACACGCTCATCATCGAGGACTCGCAGCGTCTGGGTCTGGCACAGCTCTACCAGCTTAAGGGCCGCGTGGGCCGTTCTGCGACGCAGGCCTATGCGTACTTTATGTTCCCGGGCGAGCTGCCGCTCACCGAGGAGGCAACGGCGCGCCTGACCGCGCTTTCCGAGTTCCAGGACCTGGGCAGCGGCATGCGCATTGCCATGCGCGACCTGGAGATCCGCGGCGCCGGTTCGCTTATGGGCGCCGAGCAGCACGGCAACCTGTCGAGTGTGGGCTTTGACCTGTTTACGCAGATGCTGGGACAGGCCGTGGCCGAGGCGCGCGGCGACGACGATGCCGGCGTGGAGGCGGCGAGCGTGGGCATCAACCTGCCGGCCGACTACTTCTTGTCCGAGGAGTACATGCCGGCGGTGGACCAGCGCGTGCTCGTGTACCGCAAGCTCGCGGCGGCTGAGGACCTGGAGAGTATCGACGAGGTGCAGGAGGAGACCGAGGCAGCGCACGGTGAGCTTCCGTTGGCGGGGCTCAACTTGTTCAACCGCGCTCGCATCCGCATTCGCGGCGAGCGCTTGGGGCTCGAGAGCGTCACGCTCAGCGGTGGACGCATCACGTTTTTGGGCGTCGACGTGCCCAAGAAGGTGGCTTTTGAACTAAAGACCCGCTATGGCGCGGTGAACTTCCCCAAGAGTCGCAAGCTCTCGGTGCCCTACAAGGCGGGCGCCGGCGCGGGCAGCGGCCTGGGTCGCGGCCTCGACGCCAACGACGGCACCGGCCCGGTGGCGGCCGCGCTCATGCTGCTGCAGCAGCTGGGCGCTAGTGATGATGACTAACGGGTCGACGCTGCAAACGCCCCATTTGGGCAATCTGGTTCCATCGAAAGGAAAGCATGTTCGGGTACATCTACAAGAAAGACGCCGCTGCTATCGCGGTTATCCTTGCCCTCTGCCTGGGCGTGGGCAGCTTCTTTGATTATCAGATCTCGAGCGCGCTGTTCAACATCGGCAGCATGTACGGCCGCTTTGTCGAGGCGGCCGGCGAGCTGCCGTTCGAGCTGACGGCGAGCATCGCGGGCGTTATGCTCGTGCGCTCGGCACGCCCCGATTCCAGGGGGAGCAAATGGCTCGCTGCGCTGGGCGTTTTGATCAACGTGGGTCTGGTCGGCTACGAGATTATCGGATCGCTGCGCGTCGGCGGCAAGCTTATTGCGTTTCAGCTGGTACTGACGTTTGTGCTGGTCATCGCAGCCAACTTCATCGCCTACCGCCTTACGCGCGACACCGCGCCCGACGAGCTTGCGCGCTGGGCGTTGATGGTGCTTGCCGTGTGGGTCGCTCAGGCCATCATCCTCAACGTCATTGTTAAGCCGTTATGGTCGCGCCCGCGCATGCGCGTGATCGAGGTGACGCCGGGGCTCGAGTTTCAGCCGTGGTGGGTGATCGGCAATCCTGACAAGTGGACCTATATCGCCGCCGGCGTGATCAAGGACGGGTTCAAGTCGTTTGCGAGCGGACACACGGCGCATGCGGCGATCGGCCTTATGCTCGCCGGGCTTCCCGCGGCAGCCTTTAAGGAAAAACCTTCGCGTCGCCGCGTGATCTTTTGGGCGGCGGCTGTGATCGCGGCGCTCGTCGCCTTTGGACGCATCGTGATCGGAGCGCACTTTTTGAGTGACGTGAGCTGCGGTTTTGCCCTGGTACTGGCACTTGAGTGCCTTGCCGCGCGCATTGCCTATCCCAACGGCGTACAATAGCTCCGTTTGAATCATCTGGCCGATACCCGGTAAGAGAGGATTGCCATGCTCGCGTTTAACAACGATTATTCCCACGGCGCACATCCGGCAGTGCTGCAGGCGCTCGTCGACACCAATATGGAGCCGCAGCCCGGCTACGGTACCGATGCGCACACCGAGCGTGCCAAGCAGCTTATCCGCGAGGCCTGTCAGACCCCCGATGCCGACGTGTTTTTTCTGGTGGGCGGCACGCAGGCCAACGCGACGGTGATTGACATGCTGCTCGCGCCGTACGAGGGCGTCGTTGCTGCCGAGACCGGCCACGTCGCCTGCCACGAGGCGGGCGCCATCGAGTTTGGCGGTCACAAGGTGCTCACCATCCCCGGCTACGAGGGCAAGATGCACGCCGAGGATCTGGAGAACTATATCCAGGTGTTCTACGAAAACGAGAGCTACGAGCACACGGTGTTCCCGGGCGCCGTGTACGTGAGCCTATCGACCGAGTACGGCACGCTGTACTCCAAGGCCGAGCTCGCGGCGATTCACGCAGTGTGCCAGAAGCGCGAGATTCCGCTGTTTGTGGATGGCGCCCGCCTGGCCTATGCGCTGGCGGCCGATGAGTGCGACATTACCCTGCCCGAGCTGGCGCAGCTATGCGACGTGTTCTACATCGGCGGCACCAAGTGCGGCGCGCTTTGCGGCGAGGCCGTGGTGTTTTGCGGCATGCACGCCCCGGCGCATCCCATTCCGCGTATTAAGCAGCATGGCGCACTGCTTGCCAAGGGCCGCCTGACGGGCGTGCAGTTCGAGGCTCTTTTTACCGATGGCCTGTATTTTGAGATTGGTCGCCAGGCGATTGAGACCGCTCAGGCGCTGCGTCGCGTACTGCACGAGCGCGGTTACCAGTTCTTCTTGGAGACGCCGACCAACCAGCAGTTTGTGATTCTGCCCAACGAGGACATGGCCCGCATTCGCGAGCATGCCTCGATCGAGTACTGGGAAAAGTACGACGAGACCCACACGGTGGTGCGTTTTTGCACCAGCTGGGCCACGACGCAGGAGGACATCGACGCGTTAGCGGCTGTCCTGTAGCCTGATGTAATGACGAGGGGCCGCCTTGCGCTGGGTTTGGCGCAAGGCGGCCTTTGGTTTTGAGGGAGAAGGGTTGTATGACCGAGATGTCCGAGCCGACGATTCGCCTGGCGACGCCCGAAGACGCACCGGCGTTGCTGGCCATCTATGAGCCGTATGTGCGCCAGACGGCGATTACCTGCGAATACGAGGTGCCGAGCGTTGAGGAGTTCGCCGGGCGCATCGAGCGTACGCTCAAGCGTTATCCGTATTTGGTGATGGAGTTGGACGGGCGTCCGGTAGGCTATGCCTACGTGAGTCCGCTCAACAGCCGCGAGGCATACGACTGGTCGGTCGAGACATCGATCTACCTGGCACGCGATGTGCGCCATGGCGGGCTGGGTCGCAAGCTGCACGACGCGCTCAAGCAATGCCTGGTCGCGATGGGCATCACCAACATGTGCGCGCTCATCGCCGTGCCGCACGATAAGGACGACGAGTATCTGACGCACAACAGTCAGGATTTCCATGCCCATATGGGATATCGCCTGGTGGGCGCCTTCGACCGCTGCGCCCAAAAGTTCGGCCGCTGGTACGACATGTGCTGGATGGAGCTGGTCCTGGCTGAGCGCACACCCAACCAACCCAAACCAATCTGGTTTCCCGACCTCCCCAAACCTACCATTTAGGGACAGGTTTATTTTGGCCGCTTTGTAGCGTCAATCCACCGCGAGAAGTACGGATTCACGCGTCTTTTGATGCGGATGGGCTTAATTTGGCTTCGATTTGGGTCCGTTTGGCTTCGATTCGAACTAAGTGAGTAGACTTTTTGGCGCAGGTCGAGCACAAGGCGTATCTGCCTTAGTAAAACCGCAGGTCACAGAGGTGACAGTTTTTGGTGTGCTCGACAGGTCACGAAAAGTCTACTCACTTAGATTTGCGGTACTGGATATTCTGAGCAGGAACAGTTGAGCTTGGACGGCGCGTATTGCCAGGCGATGTTGGCATTTGTGCCATGCTGGCTTGAGATTTAATAAAACCGCAGGTAAAACGTTCATTAGGTACAGTTTGCCTCGTTTGGTGCGCTAGCCGATGGGTTCGGTGTATTTGGCGCGGTCGGTGCGCTGGATGCGCTTGGAGACGTGGAGCGGGCGGCCGTCGGTGTCGTAGACGTAGTCGGTGATTAGGATCAGCGCCTGCCCGCGCTCAACGTTGAGCAAAAACGCCTCGTTTTGCGAGGCGTAGCACACCTCAAAGGTCTTATGCCCCTGTGCCGGTGCGCGATGGAACTCCTGTCGCAGCGTGGCGTAGAGTGAACCATTGATATCGCGATCGATGAGCGTCTCGAAGCTTGGCGGCAGGTAGGTGGTCTCCAGGCACAGCGGCGCGTCGTCCAGGTAGCGCAGGCGGACAAGTTTGACGAGCTTGCTGCCCACGGCGGCATCAAAGAACTTAGCTATGCTGCCGGCCGCCTTGGCAAAGCCCGAGTCCACGGTGCGCGTGGTGGGCTTCATGCCCTGGCCTTCGACCTGCTTGGTATAGCTCGAAAACACCAGGTTGTTCTCGTGGAGCGCGGGCGTGTCGGCCACAAAGGCGCCACGCCCGCGCTCGGTGCGCACCAGGCCCTCATCAACGAGCACCTTAAGGGCGTGGCGCACAGTGCTGCGCGACAGCCCCGATTCGTCCATGAGCTCCATCTCGGACGGCAGCTTGTCTCCGCGTGCGTAGATGCCGGCGGCGATGCGGTCGCGAAGCGTACCCGCCAAGCGCTCGTATTGGGCCAGTTTCTTTTTAGACGAAGCGTTCATGCGATCAACCTGTATCCAACCTGTATGCGTATCTAATCAAGCATGTATTCAATACAACAACAAAACCGCTGGTAGCTAGCTATCGAAAACCTTACCAGCAAAATTTCTAAGACAAATATAGCATACAACTAGTCGACATAACCAAAACATGTATGTAACTTGTATGCCATCGAGAGCATCAAACGAGAAGAAAGGCTGATGCACGATGACTACTCAGGAACAGGTTAAGGACGTCGTCTCCCAGGTTTTGGCTGACAAGGCCGACAAGGGCGGCATCAAGCGCGTCGTGTGGATTGGCGCTGGCGGATCCAACGGCGGTAACTATCCTGCCCAGTACTTTATGGAGCACGAGGCCACGCAGGTCGTGAGCTCCAGCTACACCAGCAACGAGTTCGTGCACGCAACCCCGGCCTACGTTAACGAGAACACCCTGGCCGTCGTCGTGTCCATGCGCGGCACCAAGGAGACCATCGTCGCCGCCCAGGTCGCCAAGGACCACGGCGCCAGCACCATCGCCATCTATGTTGACGAGTCCGGCCTCACCGAGGTCTGCGACTACAAGATCCAGTACGACAGCCTGGCCGTCGACGAGTCCTGCATGGGCCGCACCAACTCCGCCGTCGTGACCATGATCGCCATGGAGCTTACGCAGCAGACCGAGGGCTATGCCGAGTACGAGACCGCTATGGCCGCGTTCGACTTGGTCGACCCCATCTATCGCAAGGCCGTCGAGTATACCCGTCCGCTCGCTGCCAAGTGGGCCGAGCAGAACGCCGACAAGCCCTGCATCAACGTCATGGCCCAGGGTCCGCTCTTTGGTGCCGCCTACGTCTTTAGCATCTGCAACGTGCAGGAGATGCTGCAGATCGACTCTTGCACCATCAACACCTGTGACTTCTTCCACGGCCCCTTCGAGATCCTGGACAAGCGCACCTCGCTGTTCCAGCTCATCAGCGTCGGCCGCAGCCGCTGCAACGACGAGCGCGGCATCCGCTTCGTCAACCAGTACGGTGGCGAGCGCGTCTATCAGCTCGACGCCAAGGAGCTCGGCCTCAACGACATCAAGGACAGCGTGAGCGAGTACTTCAACCACTTGATCTTCGCCCCGATCCTCAACAACGTGTATATGCGCGCGCTCTCTGCCGTCACCCACAAGGACTACATGACGCGCCGCTACATGTGGAAGCTGGACTACTAGGGGATAGAGCGGCCTAACAGCTCGATGTCCTCATAAGTTGCGGTGGAATAGTTCCTGTTTGGGGGCTTGAAGCCTCTATTTAGGAACTATTTCACCGCAACCGCCAAGTAATCCGCTGGGGACGGAGGAAAACGGATCACTTAGGGACTGGTCTGAGTCAGTGATCCGTTTTCCTCCGTCCCCAGCGGATCACTTTTCCGTTCGCCGATTTGTGCCTTGAAAAATGTATATAACGACTATAACGTAGTGTGAAACATATTGGAAACAATACCGAGGAGGCTGCGTTGAAGAAAAGCAATCTGGGCTATGTGCTGGTGCTGGTCGCCGCGCTTATGTGGGGCAGCATCGGAATCTTTGTAAACGGCATCTCGGCCATGGGCATTTCGTCCCAGAGCATGGCTGCCTTTCGCTTGTTGGTCGGAGCGCTTATCTTGGCGCCGGTCCTGATGTTTATGGGCTGCCGTCCGGGTGAGGGGTCTACCGTGGCTCAGGGTCCGCTGGCCCTGTTCAGGGCAAGTCCTAAAGAGCTCGTCCCCTGCGCGCTTGTCGGTATCGTCGGCTTGGCCGTCGCCAACACCTGCTATTACGAGTGCATGGGCGAGGTCGGCATGTCCACGGCCTCGGTGCTGCTCTATACCTCGCCGGTGTTTGGCGTCGTGCTCGGCCGTGTGCTTTATCGCGAGGACGTGACCCCCAACAAGCTCGTTGCCATTGTCTTTAACATCGTAGGCTGCGTGCTTGCAGTGACCAATGGCGACCTTTCCGGTTTTCATTTTTCGGTCTGGGGCGTCACGTCGGGCGTGATTGCAGGCCTTTGTGGTGCGTCGCTCGCGGTGTTTAGCCGAATAGCAACCAAGACGGTCCACCCGCTGGCTGTCACGTTTTGGGGCTTTGTTTTTGGCGGTGCGGTTATGGCAGCTATCGCGGCTCCGTGGCCGGATGTCGCCGCGGCAATGTCGCCACAGCTGCTGCTGCTGTTCCTTGGCTTTGGACTCATCCCCACAGCCGTTGCTTACATCTTATATATGCAGGGTCTGTCCATGGGGCTCGAGACATCGAAAGTTCCCGTCGTAATGTCTTTCGAGACGGTCGTCACCGTACTGGTGGGCATTGGTGTCTACGCCGAGCCCGCCGGCGCGATTAAAGTCCTGGGCATCGTGTTGGTGCTCGCGTCCATCCTGATTATGAACACCGACTTCTCCAAGCTGCGCAACAGTGTGTTTGTCGGTCATGTCATTGAGAGCATGACCTTTAAGCCCAACGCGTGGTGGACCGAAAAATCTCAGGACATGGATCTGTTTAAGGAACGCACCGGCATTGCGCTGGAACCCACCGTACAGGAAAGCCCCTGGTACTTCGTGCGATAGGGGATTGCACGCAGGGTCTGACCTAGGGTTATCCAGCTAGCGCCGGCCTACCCAGTCCAACGTTTCGAGTACGTTAAACCCGTCAACGGTCGATTTTCACCCGCGAACGGTCTTTATACTAATTAGCAATATAAGCAACGTATAAGACGTTATAATGACCATAACGAAAAGGAGGAGGCAAGATGAATCAGATCATTCTCGCATCTCATGGCGGCCTGGCCGCAGGCGCCAAAGACACGCTCGAGATGGTTCTCGGCGACGTGTCGAACGTCCACGTCGTGTCGCTTGCTCGTGACGACAAGGAGCCCATCACCAATAAGGTTGAGGCTATGATCGCCACGTTCAACGCGGACGACACCGTCTATGTGCTGACCGATATGCTCGGCAGCTCGGTCAACAACAACATGGTCGAGCTTTCCAAGAACGGCACGAAGTTCACGGTTGTCAGCGGTTTCAACATCCCGTTGGCGCTCACGCTTGCTATGAGCCCCGCCCCCGTCAAGGGCGCCGAGCTCGCGGCCCTCATCAATGAGGCCCGCACCGGTCTGACCAACCCCAACGCACCGGTCGAGGCCGCCGCGGCTCCCGCCAAGAAGGCCAAGGCGTCCCGTCACAGCTCCGGTCCCGCCAAGATCGTCCTCGCACGTCTTGACTACCGTCTGCTGCACGGCCAGGTCGTCTTTACTTGGACCACCAAGGTTCAGGCCGAGCGCATCATCGTCGTCGACAACGCTGCCGCCAACGATGACATCAAGAAGGGCGCTCTTAAGCTGGCCAAGCCCCAGGGCGTGCGCCTGAACGTCTTCACCGTCGAGCGTGCCCTCGCCAAGATGGATAAGCTCAACACCCTCGGCGAGCGCGTCATGTTCGTCTTTGGCAACACTGCCGAGATGCTGCAGTTCTGTCAGGGCTACAAGCTCGACGCCATCAACCTGGGCGCCACCGCCAACCACGACGGTGCCGATCAGGTCGGCGGCAAGGACAGCTCCGTCTTCCTCGACGCCACCCAGAAGGCCGACGTCAACCAGCTGCTCGACATGGGCATCAAGCTCTATGTCCAGCAGACCCCTACGTATCAGAGCGTCGACATCGACGCCAAGCTGTAATCAACCAGGCTTTTGCCTGACTGAAAGGAGAAGGGTATGAATACGTTCATCAGTGCGGTGCTCGTCGGCCTCGTCGGCGTGTTCTGCATGTGGGACTCCCGCCTGCTCGGTCGTCTTAACTTCGAGCAGCCCCTCGTTGGCGCTACGCTCGTCGGTCTGCTGCTGGGCGATGTGCCCACCGGCCTTGCCGTCGGTGCCGCCGTCGAGCTCGTGTCCATGGGCCTGGTGCAGGTCGGCGCCGCCGTTCCGCCCGATATGGTCCTGGGCGGCATCGTGGCCGCTGCCTTTGCGTGCCTGACCGATGCTTCCGCCGAGACCGCCATGACGATCGCCATCCCGGTCGCCGTCCTGGGTCAGCTCCTCGGCATCGTGTTCCGTTCCATCATCGCCGCCCTCACCCATGTGGCAGATAGCGCGATCGATAACGGAAAGTTCAAGACCGCCTACCGTATGCACATCTGCGCCGGCTCCGGTCTGTACGCCATCATGTACTTCCTGCCGATCTTCCTCGCCGTCTTTGTTGGCACCGACCTGGTTCAGGCCATCGTCAACATGGTTCCTGAGTGGCTGTCCACTGGTCTTAACGTTTCGACCAAGATCATGACCGCCTACGGCTTGGCCCTGCTGCTCACCATGATGATCAAGAAGGGTATGACTCCGTTCCTGTTCATCGGTTTCCTGCTCGCCGCTTACCTCAACCTGTCCGTCATCGCGGTCGCTCTGATCGGTGTGTGCCTGGCTGTCGTCTTCATGGGCTTCAAGTTCAACGGTTCCCATGCAGCCGCCGGTGTCGATTCCGACTACGATCCGCTCGAAGACGACGAAGACTAAGGAGGAACACACTATGGCAACCGCAACCAAGGACGTGTCCCTGAACAAGAAGGTCAGCCAGTTCTTCTGGCGCTCCTGGGCCATCCAGGCCTCTTGGAACTACGAGCGTCAGATGAACATGGGCTTCCTCTACGGCATGGTTCCCACGCTCGACCGCCTCTATCCGGACGAGTCCGACCCCAAGCAGCTCGCTGCTAAGAAAGAGGCTTACCACCGTCACATGGCGTTCTACAACTGCACCCCGCAGACGAGCGCCTTTATCCTGGGCCTCACCGCCTCCATGGAGGAGGAGTACGCCAAGGATCCCGAGAACTTCGATCCCGATTCGATCAACGCGGTCAAGACCTCCCTCATGGGTCCGCTTTCCGGCATCGGTGACTCCTTCTTCCAGGGTACCATCCGCGTTATCGCTTTTGGCCTGGGCGTTCAGCTGGCTCAGCAGGGCTCCATCATGGGCCCGATCCTGGCCATGCTCATCTCCATCGTCCCCTCTGTGCTGATCACTTGGTTCGCAGCCAAGATGGGCTATCAGGGCGGCCACGAGTACCTGAGCAAGCTTCAGGGCGGCGACCTCATGGAGAAGCTCATGTATGTCTGCGGCATCGTGGGCCTTATGTCCGTGGGCGGCATGATCGCTACGCTGATCGGCGCCACCACCCCGCTGCAGTTCGCTGAGGGCACCGTCGTTATCCAGGACATCCTGGACGGCATGATGCCCCAGATGATCTCCCTCGGCCTCACCGGCCTTATGTACTGGCTCATCAAGAAGAACGTCAACACCGGTTGGCTTCTCGTGATCGCCATCGTGGGCGGCATCGCCCTCTCCGCGGCCGGCATTCTGGCCTAGTCGCGACCAAGCGCCTAACCGCTTTCCCCCGGGGGCCTGCCTGGCATCCCATACCCCAGGCAGGCTTCCATCCCCAAAATGCGACAATGAGACAGTCCCCTTGTCGCATCCTCAACGGGCCGGCGACTCGGCCCAAACCACGGTAACCCTGCGAGCGCCCGGCAATGTGGCGCCGCAAAAATTGAAAGGAATGTGTCAGATGTACGAGATCGACCTTAACCTCCCTAAGCAGATCGTCGCTGACGTCCTGTCCAACCACGAGATCCACAGTGTCGCCTTCGTCGGCTGCGGTGCCTCCATGTCCGACCTTTACCCCGCCAAGTACTTCCTGGCCAACAACACGGACAAGCTGAACGTTCAGATCTTCACCGCTAACGAGTTCAACTACGACACGCCTTCCTGGGTCAACGAGCACACCTTCGTGATCACCTGCTCCCTCGGTGGCTCCACGCCCGAGACCGTCGAGGCTAACAAGACCGCCAAGAAGCACAACTGCCCGGTCGTCTCCCTCACCAACAAGGCTGGCTCCGCCCTGACCGTCGACGCCGACTACGTCATCGTTCACGGCTTCCACGCCAACTTCGCTGCCAAGTGCGAGAAGCCCGGCTATGCCATCGCTCTTGCTCTCGAGATCCTTCAGCAGACCGAGGGCTATGACAAGTACGACGACATGATCACCGGCCTCACCAACGTCTTCGATCTCTGCGAGAACGCTGCTCAGTCCTGCAAGAAGCTCGCCAAGAAGTTCGCTGAGGACTTCAAGGACGACAAGATGATTTACTTCATGGCCTCTGGTGCCTCCGAGAAGATGGCTTACTCTCACGCCGCCTTCCTGTTCACCGAGATGCAGTGGATCGACGCCGCCGCCTACAACACCGGCGAGTACTTCCACGGCCCGTTCGAGGTTTCCACCGAGGGTAAGCCCTACGTCTTCTTCATGTCCGATGGCGCTACCCGTCCGATGGACGCCCGCGCCCTCACCTTCCTTGAGCGCATGGGCGCCAAGGTCGCTCTGATCGACTCCAAGGACTACGGCCTGGCTGACGCCGTGCCCGCGAGCGTCGTCACCTACTTCAACCCGCTGCTGCACCTCGCCGTTATGCGCGAGTACGGCAACCAGATCGCCGAGGCCCGTCAGCACCCGCTGACCATGCGTCGCTACATGTGGAAGCTTACCTACTAATCACAAGTAAGTAGACCTTACGGGTTGATTGAGAGGGGATGGGGTTTGCGCCCCATCCCCTTTTTTGCTATCGAAAGGAGATGCGTATGATCAAGGCAGTGCTGTTTGACATGGACGGCGTGCTGGTCGATACCGAGTGGTTCTACAACCGTCGTCGCGTGGCGTTTATGGAGGAGAAGGGCTTTCACTTTGACGAGATCCCCGATCTTTCGGGGTCTAACGAGCCCGCCATTTGGAAGTCGCTGGTACCTGACGATGTTGAGCTGCGCGAGCGCCTGCGCGTGGAGTACAAGCAGGTCTACAGCCCAGACCATCCCGTTCCGTATGCCGAGCTGCTCAACGAGCAGACGGAGCCGGTGATGCGCAAGCTGCACGAGCGCGGCGTGAAGTGCGCCATCGCAAGCTCGTCCTATCGCGAGCTCATTGACGAGCTGGTGGGGATTGCCGGTATCGCCGACGTGCTGGACTACACCATCAGCGGTCACGAGTGCAGTGCGTTTAAGCCCGACCCCGAGATCTACCTGCGTGCCATGGAGGCGCTGGGGGTGGAGCCTGCCGAATGCCTGGTTATCGAGGACTCGCCTTTGGGCATCGAGGCCGGCAAGCGCTCCGGCGCCCGCGTCCTGGCGCTGCGTCCGCACGAGGGCGTCAACCTAGATCAGTCCGCCGCCGACGTTATCATCGACAGCCTGACCGACATCCTATCTGCCATTTAGGGACAGGTTTATTTTGGCAGGT
This sequence comes from uncultured Collinsella sp., assembly GCA_902493915.1. Lineage (GTDB taxonomy): Bacteria > Actinomycetota > Coriobacteriia > Coriobacteriales > Coriobacteriaceae > Collinsella. Next base: position 10,673 of record CABUQY010000024.1, on the reverse strand, counting down.
TTTATCTGGGCAAACGTCGAATTCGCCGTGAAGGGATCGCTCTCTTCACGGCGTTTTTCTTTTGAGCGGCCTCACAGTCCTTCTGATGGTTGTCGAGAGAGGGTGAATTGAAGCGCCTCCGCACGCTCCATGCTACAATCGCGGGCATGCCCCACAACTACATCTGCCTTCGAAAGGAGCTTCCGTGGCGAACGCCATCGATCAGCTCACGGACCGTGTGCTCGTGCTCGGCCGCCTCACCATCGTCCGCCGTGCCATTACCGCCGTGGCGGTCACAATTTCTGCCGTCCTCCAAACATTCCTGATCCAGGCGTTCATTCAGCCCGCCGACCTGCTTCCGAGCGGTCTCACCGGCGTCGCGGTCCTGCTCGATCGCGTTACCTCGCTGGGCGGCGTTCACATCGACATCTCGCTCGGCATGCTTGCGCTCAACATTCCCGTGGCGCTCCTATGCTGGAGCGGCATTAGCAAGCGCTTCGTCATCTTCTCGATGATGCAGGTCGTGCTCTCGTCGCTGTTCCTCAACGTCTTTCACTTCGCTCCATTTTTGGGCGACAAGATTATGCTCATCATTTTTGGCGGCGTGGTCTCGGGTCTGGGCGCTGCCATCGCGCTAAAGTCCGGCGCATCTACCGGTGGCACCGACTTTATCGCGCTGTGGGTCTCCAACCACACGGGCAAGACCATCTGGGGCGTCATCTTTGGTTTCAACTGCTTTATCCTGGCGATCTTTGGTTTTATGTTTGGCTGGGACAAGGCGGCGTACTCCATCGTGTTCCAGTTTATTTCGACCAAGACCATCGACAGCTTCTATCGTCGCTACGACCGCGTGACGCTGCAGATCACGACGCGCAAGGCGGACGAGGTCATGACCGCCTATGTTGACCATTTTCAGCATGGCATTAGCTGCGCCGAGGTCATTGGCGGATACAGCCGCGAGAAGATGTATCTGCTGCACGCCGTTGTTTCGACCTACGAGAGTCAGGACATTATCAAGCTGGTGTGCGACATTGATCCCGGCGCCGTGATCAATGTGTTCCACACGCTCAACTTTGTGGGCGGCTGGTGGGGCGGTCATGTCGACGAGCCCATGCCCACGGCCGTACCCGATCCCGACAAGCCCGCGCGCATGGCCAGCAGGCAGGCGCGCCTCAGCGAGCAGGACAGCCTGCAGCAGGACGACGGCAAGTAAGGATTTGCTGTATGTGGTGTATCGTTTTATCCAACTGAGGTAACATAAAACTAGACGTTATATACGTATTAGTTATTTCGATATTTTGATAAGAGTGATCAGATATGCCTGCGTCCAAAAATGCACCGCTTTACCAGCAGATTTACGACGAAATCAAGGATGCGATCGAGAAAGGTGTTTATGCACCCAAGGAGCGTATTCCGTCCGAGCTTGAGCTAGCCGAGCAGTACGAGGTGAGCCGCATCACGGTGCGCCGCGCCGTCGAGGAGCTGTGCTCCGATGGCTACCTGGTTAAGCAGCAGGGCCGCGGCACCTTTGTTTCCACGCCGCACATCAATCGCCAGTTCCACGCCTCGACGCTGCAGACGTTTACCGCGCTGTGTGCCAACAACGGCATGAAGGCCGGTGCACATGTGGTCGATCGCCAGATTGTGCCGGCGCGCCAAAACGAGATGGAGTTCTTTGGCCTGCAGAAGGATGCGCTGCTGCTGCATATCAAGCGCGTGCGTACGGCCGACGGCGAGCCCATCTTTGAGGAGAACATCTTTGTGCCGTTTGACGCCTACCGTGAGCTGTTGACGGCCGATCTTGAGGACAAGTCGATTTTTGCCGAGGTCGAGCGTGTTGGCGGAACGCCGATTGTCTCGGTTGGCTACCGTACGGTCGAGGCCGTTCGAGCTAACGCCGAGCAGGCGGCCGAGCTGGGCATTGCTCCGCACGATCCGCTGCTCAACCTGCGTGCCGGCTTTACCGGTCCCGATGACGAGCCGGTTTTGATGGGTAAGCAGTACTACGTGGGATCGCGCTACGTTATGGTCATGTAAGTTACGCGGTTTTACCAAACCGCGTAACGGCTCGACGCTGCGCGCCCGGCATTTGGCCAATCTGCCGTTCAATTTCAAAGGCGCGACCAGAAGGTCAGCGCCTTTTCATTTCACGGCACCTTGGCTCAAATGACGGGCGCTCGCTGGCATTGCCAAAACATCGGCGTTGCCTTGAATTAGCTACCCTTCACCAAAAAAACGAGCGTCCAAAAATCCACGCTCGTTCCCTTCGAATCGCGCTGACTGTGGCTGGCGGCTGCACGGCATCGGTCCTCGTGGCGGCGTATAATCGGCGGCAGATGACTTGGACGTTAGGAAACCATGACCGATAGCATGCAGCAGATGGCGCTTGACACGCTCGGCGCCTATTTTGGCTACACCTCGTTTCGCCCGGGGCAGGACCGCATGGTGGATGCGATCCTTGCCGGTCGCGATGCGCTGGGCGTTATGCCCACGGGCGCCGGCAAGTCCATTTGCTATCAGGTGCCCGCGCTCATGCTACCCGGGATCACCTTTGTGGTGAGTCCGCTGCTGTCGCTTATGGAGGACCAGACCCGTGCGTTGCTCGCGGCGGGTGCGCGACCCAGCTATCTCAACTCCAGCCTTACTCCGGCCCAGCAAAATACCGTGCTCAAACGGGCGCGCGAGGGCCGCTACCAGCTTATGTACGTGGCGCCCGAGCGCCTGCTCGAGCCGCGCTTTTTAGCCTTTGCGCAGGAGGCTGCGGCGGACGGCGGCATTGGCGTGCCGCTCGTGGCCATTGACGAGGCCCACTGTGTGAGCCAGTGGGGCCAGGATTTCCGCCCCGCCTACCTGCAGATTCGTGAGTTCATCGATTCCCTGCCGCAGCGCCCCATCGTGGCGGCCTTTACCGCTACGGCGACCGAGCGCGTGCGTGCAGACATTCAGCAAATGCTCGGCCTGCAAAACCCCGCGACGGTGGTGACGGGCTTCGATCGCAAGAACCTCTACTTTGGTTGCGAGGAGATGGGCGACAAGGCCAAGACTGCCTGGGTGCGCGACTACGTGATTGCGCATTCGAGCGAGAGCGGCATCGTGTATTGCTCGACTCGCAAGACGGTCGATGCGCTGGCGGGCGAGCTTGCCGAGGCGCTGGGACCCAGCGGCATTCGCGTGGGCCGTTACCATGCCGGCATGGGCAACGACGCCCGCCGCCAAAGCCAGCGCGCCTTTATCGACGACGATATCCAGGTGATGGTTGCCACCAACGCCTTTGGCATGGGCATCGACAAGCCCAACGTGCGCTACGTGATCCACAACAACGTGCCTGAGAGCATCGAGGCCTACTACCAGGAGGCAGGTCGCGCCGGCCGCGATGGCGATCCGGCCAGCTGCCACCTGCTGTGGAACGGCAACGATTTTCGCATGCGTCGCTTTCTGATCGATCGCGGTGATGCCGCCGATGAGGCGCTCGACGACGAGCAGCGCGCGTGGGCGCTCCAGAATCGATATCGTCTGCTCAGCCAGATGGAGGGCTACTGCAATACCACCGGCTGCCTGCGCGAATACATGCTGCGCTACTTTGGCGACGAGGCGGCGGCCGAGCATGCGGCAGCCGCCGCGGGCGGCACGGCAGACGACGCCGAGGGCTGCGGCAACTGCAGCAACTGCCTCACGCAGTTCGAGGTCGAGGACGTCACCGATATGGCCCGCGCTGCCGTTCGCTATGTGGCCACGCGACCCATGCGCTTTGGCAAGTCGCTCATCGCCGACGTGCTCCACGGCGGCAACACCGAGCGCATTCGTCAGATGCATCTGGACGAGGACCGCGGCTACGGTGAGCTGTCGAGCGAATCGGTCGGGCGCATCAAGGACATCATCGGCCAGCTGTGCGGTCGCGGTTATTTGGCCACCTCGCAGGGGCAGTACCCGGTCGTGGGACTGGGTCCGCGTGCCGGCGAGGTCGAGGACGAGGCGTTCGCCTTTACCGTTAAGCGTCGCGCGTCCAAGCGCAAGGCCTCGGCCCGCGCCCGCCGCGCCGTCGATCTGCTGCGCGAGGAGGCCGAGCTGGATCAGCGCCCGCGCGTTGGCGACGATGCCGAGCTGTTCGAGCGCCTGCGTGCCCTCCGCAAGGAGATCTCGACGGAGCTGGAGATGGCGCCGTATATGGTCTTTTCCGACAAGGCCCTGCGCGGCCTGTGCCGCCTGCGTCCACAGACGCGCGAGGAACTGATCCAGGTCAACGGCATTGGCGAGAAAAAAGCCGACGCCTTTGGCGAGCAGTTTATGGCGGCGATTGAAGAATTTGAGTCCGAGCATGCGCGGGGTGGAGCGTAACGATGGCATTTGACGATAAAACCGACCGCACTGACGTGCCCGCCGTGCCACTGTACCAGCAGGTTATGGACGACCTAAAGGGCGAGATCGCGCGCGGCGTGTACCCTGCCGGCTCGCGCATCCCTGCCGAGATGGAGCTCGCGAAGTCCTACGGCGTGGGGCGCATCACCGTGCGCCGTGCCATCGAGGAGCTGTCGCGTGCGGGGTATCTCAATCGCCAGCAGGGGAGGGGTACCTTTGTGTGCGCTCCTAAGCTCAAGCGCAAGATTCGCCAGAAGGGTGACGTCCAGAGCTTTACTGAGGGTTGTGCTGCCAACGACATGGTGCCGGGTGCGCGTCTGGTGTCGCGCACGGTGGTCGCGGCGACGCACGAGGATGCGGCGTTCTTTGGCGTGGAGCCCGGCTGCGAGCTTATCGTGGTCGAGCGCGTGCGCACGGCCGACGGCATCCCCGTCATGCTCGAGAACAACGCCTTTGTGCTCGCCGACCATCCCTACCTGCTGACGCTGGCCGACGAGGACCTCACCGATAACTCAATCTTTGCGCTCGTTGCCGAGCATTCGGGTCGCGCGCCGCTCAAGTCCGACCCCTGCACCGTGGAGATTGCGCTTGCCGATACTCAGACGGCCCCGCTGCTGGAGGTGCCGGTCGGCGAGCCTCTCTTCTATATGGAGGCCTACTTTACCGACGCCGGCGGGCGCCCTCTACTGCTCGGCCGCCAAAAGATCGTGGGCTCGCGCTACGTCTTCGACATCTAACGTCCACAGATAGAACAACATAGAACAAATTTGCTGAGATGACTTCACGGGCGTTGTTACACGTGCTATAAATAGGACAACATAGAACGACAGCAGGTACGAGCTGTCGTCGTTCAAAGCCGCCCCACAAGGAGGAGCATCAGCATGAACGCACATGATCTGGTTCAGGAAATCATCGAGCGCAAGGGCAAGATCGAGAACGTCTTTTGGATCGCTTGCGGCGGTTCGATGATCGATCTCATGCCGGCCAACGAGCTGCTCAAGCGTGAGGCCACCACGTTTACCTCGACGGTCTACACGGCGCGCGAGTTTTGCCTGATGGCTCCCAAGAGTCTTGGCGAGAAGTCGCTCGTCATCGCCTGCAGCCACAGCGGCAACACGCAGGAGGTCGTCGACGGCTGCGAGATGGCGCTGGCCGCCGGTGCCGAGGTCATTGCCCTTACCGACTGCGAGGGCTCAAAGATCGACAACGGCAAGTGGACTACCTGGGTCTATCCGTGGGGTGAGGGCGTGTCGCAGGCTGAGGTGCCGCAGGGCATTGGCGCTCTGATCGCCGCCGAGTTGCTCGACCAGCAGGAAGGCTACGAGTCACTCGCCGACATGTATGAGGGCCTCAAGCAGATGGATGCGCTGCTGCCCGCCGCCCGTGAGAAGGTCAACGCCGAGCTGGGCGCCCGCTTTGCCGAGCTCTGCCAGCAGCACAAGTTTTTCTATATCCTGGGCTCCGGTCCCAACTTTAGCCAGACCTATGCCATGGCGATTTGCTCGCTCATGGAGATGCAGTGGCAGCACTGCTGCTACATCCACTCCGGCGAGTACTTCCATGGCCCGTTCGAAGCCACCGAGCCCGGCGTGTTCTACTTTGTGCAGCTCGGATCGGGCGAGTGCCGCCCCATGGAGGAGCGCGCTCTTGCGTTCCTCAACACGCACACCGATACCGTCATGGTGCTCGATGCGCTCGAGTACGGCGTGGGTGAAGTGCCTGCCAGCGTGCGTTCGTACCTGGAGCCGATCTTCTTCTACGCGATGAGCTGCGAGCTGCGTGCCGCCCGCGGCAAGGTGTTCGACCACAGCCCCGAGATTCGTCGCTACATGGGCATCGAGCAGTACTAAGTAACGGGAAAAGCATTCACCTTCGATTCGCAAGCGTGCCGTGTGAGTCAAAAAGCGGGCCGTGCCGGGGATTTCCGGCAAGGCCCGCTTTGCATGGCGTCCGTATGAGCGAGGTGTCGCAGCAACCGACGCTTACTTGGCGTCGTAGGCCTCGGCGTCCCACCAGTCGAGCTGGGCGATGTTGTCGCGGATGTGCTGGCAGCTCTTGTGGAAGCCCTCGAGCTCGTGCTCGGACAGGTCGAGCGTGTAGACCTCCTCGACGCCCTCGGCGCCGATCACGCACGGCAGGGAGGTAAAGATACCCTCCTCGCCATACTGGCCGGTCATGAGCGTGGATGCCGAAAGCACGGCGTGCTCGTTGTGCAGCACAGCGGCGCAGACGCGCGCGGCGGAGTTGGCGACGGCGTACTCGGTGCACTGCTTGCCCTGGTAGGTTACGTAGCCGCCCTTGCGCGCGAGCTCCTCGATCTCCATGTGGTCGAAGGCATACTTGTCGGGGTTCTCGGCCTGGAGCTCGTTGAGGCTCTTGCCGGCGATGGTTGCGGCCTTAAAGGCGGCCAGCTGGCTAAAGCCGTGCTCGCCGATCATGTAGGCGTCGATGGACTTGGGGCTCACGCCGACCTTTTTGGAAATCTCGGTGCGCAGGCGGGCGGAGTCCAGGCCGCAGCCCGAGCCGATGATCTTCTTGGGATCGTAGCCGGTCAGGTGCCACAGCTCGGTGCACACGACGTCGCAGGGGTTGGAGATGCTCACGAAGATGCCGTCAAAGCCGGCGTCGACGATGCGCTTGGCAAAGGTGCGGGCGGCGTCGGTGGTAAAGAACAGCTCGCCGTCGCGGTTGCCGGCGGCCAGCGCGACCTTGCCGGCGGCGTTGACGATGACGTCGCAGCAGGCCAGCTCCTCGTAGTGGTCGTAGCAGTTGACGATCTTGGTGTTGTACGGGACAAACGAAAGGGAGTCGCGCAGGTCCTGGACCTCGGACGTCACCTTGGCCTCGTTGATATCGCATAGGTACAGCTCATCGGCAATGCCCTGCATGAGCAGGCTGTTGGCGACATGTGCTCCTACGTGGCCCTGGCCGACCACACCGATCTTACGCGTCTGGTACATATATGTATCCTTTCGGCCGAGTTTTTCGCGTCGAACCATTGTAGCGTCCTGTTGCCACTTTGCTAGGCTAAAGCGCCACAGATTTTGGGACATGCCTTAATCTCTACTTTTGGGGTGATTTGGGCCGCTGACGGCATCGCTGGGCGATGTGCTCGCGCGGATGGGGCCGCTCGTTGTACCATAGCTGCAACTGACTCGTAAGGAGCATCCATGCCCATTCGCATTCCCGACGCCCTCCCTGCCGCCGCGCAGCTCGAGAGCGAGAACATCTTTGTCATGACCGAGTACCGCGCGCTGCACCAGGACATCCGTCCGCTGCGCGTGCTCATCCTCAACCTCATGCCCACCAAAATCGCCACCGAGACGCAGATCATGCGCAAGCTCTCCAACACGCCGCTGCAGGTGGAGGTGGACCTGCTGCGCACCAAGACGCACGAGGCCGCGCACGTGAGCGCCGGTCACCTGGAGACGTTCTACCGCACGTTCGACGACATCCGCGACATCCACTACGACGGCCTGATTATCACGGGCGCGCCCGTGGAGCAGATGCCGTTCGAGGAGGTCGACTACTGGCCCGAGCTCTGCCAGATCATGGACTGGTCCACCACGCACGTGCACTCTACGCTGCACATTTGTTGGGGCGCGCAGGCGGGGCTCTACCATCATTACGGCATTCAGAAGTACGATCTACCGGCCAAGGCAAGTGGCGTGTTCGAGCATTATCTGGTGAAGCCGCAAAGCCCGCTGGTCCGCGGCTTCGACGACCGCTTCTATGCCGTGCATTCGCGCAACACCGATGTGCGCCGCGAGGACGTGGAAGCCGAGCCGCAGCTTGAGGTCGTGGCCGTATCTGACGAGGTAGGCCTATACATCGTCAAGTCGACCGACAGCCGCCGTTTCTTTGTCTTTGGCCATCCCGAGTACGATACCGACACGCTGCGCCTGGAGTACGAGCGCGACGTGAAGCGCGGGCTCAACCCTCAGGTGCCGGCGCATTACTTCCCGGGTGACGATCCCACCGCCGAGCCGCGCAACGTCTGGCGCAGCCAGGCTCAGCTGTTCTACACCAACTGGCTCAACTACTACGTCTACCAGACCACGCCCTACGACCTGGCCCGCGCTGGCGAGGAGCACTAGGCCGCGGCCGTGGCCGTGACTGCTGCCGTAGCCGCCGCGTGACGAGCGTGGATAATTGGACACACGAGCGTGGACAATCTCCCACTTTTGGTCGAGGAACAGGCCCAAAGTGGGAGATTTTCCACGCTCGATTTTTCTGCGGCTGTCGTAGGCGGCAGCACCACGCGTCGAGTGTTTACGGACAGCATCGCAAACTAGGTAGTTTCGAGCCACAGCATATTTTCTTTTAAGGAAATCGACGGCTTTTGAGGCATAAAGATGTGGAGACAGGGATCTCTGGACAACCGCTCTACCTGCGGATATAGAGCATTGGCCTAAAACGTCCAAAACCGTCAAGCATTTGGTCAGCTGCTGGACAGCATTTGGTCAGACTTCGCATGAAACCGTCTGGTACGTTGGCGCCGTTCCAAGAGTTTGGAGGCGACATGGCAAACATGACGGCGAATCAAAGACTTGCAGGTCACATTAAAGCGTGCGAGCAGCAGATGAGCTGCGTGTACGCGCGAACTGCGGCGGAGGCAAAGCAGATTGAGCGACGGGTGGCGGCGGGAAGTCTCGAGGCGGTCATGCCAGGGCTGTATGCGCGTCCGGAATATTGGTCCGAACTCAAGTTTCGACAGCGTTATCTGCATCGGGTGCGGGCCCTTGCGCAAAAGCATCCCGACTGGACGTTTTGCTCCTATACGGCGGCTGTTATCTATGGTCTTTCGGTTTCGCATGCCAATTTGACGCACATCCATATCGCCGCGATGCCGGCGCAATCAACGACGCCGGGCTCTCAGGTCGTTCGCCATCGTTATGTTCGTCAAACACGGGCCACCCAGATGGACATTGCCGTGACCGATATCGATCAAACGATTACGGATTGCCTGGTCGATGCATCGTTTGTCGAGGGACTGATCATTGCGGACTCGGCGCTTCATGAGCAGCTGTTGTCGAAGGAGCATCTCGTTGAGGCAGTCAACAAGCTTGGCTTAAATCGTCGCGGTGTTGTGACGGCGCGCAGGGTTGCACGGTATGCCGATGGCCTGTCGGAAAGCGGTGGCGAGTCCAAGGCGCGCGCCCTGATGATCGAGCGCGGCTGGCAGACGCCGGAGCTGCAAATTGAGCTGTTCGACCCGGTTGAGCCGGGACGGCCGTATCGCGTCGACTACTTGTGGCGCGTGGAAGATCGGCTGATCATCGGGGAATTTGACGGATTCGTTAAAAGCGAGAAGGCAGCGGAGGAGGGCAAGCTCGCAAAGGCGCAGTTTGATGAGCGCCAGCGCGAGTCGAGGCTTTCGCTGCTTGATAACTGCAGGATCGTGCGCTTGTGCTGGGATGATCTGAGGGATCCGGCAAAGCTCGATCGCAAGCTCAAAGTTGCCGGCGTGCCGCGTGCATGTTGAGGCGGTTGCGGGGCGTTAAGCTGCACGAGCGTGGATAATCGGACACACGAGCGCGGAAATCTGGACGCGCGTTGATTGAGCGTGGATTTTCAGACATACAAGCGTGGATTATCGGACGTTTGAATAATGAGCGTGGATAATCTCCCGTTTTTTGCCCCCGAACAGTCCCAAGTGGGGGATTTTCCACGCTTATCTTGCGGGTGCGATACAACGACATTTAGGCGCTGACGATGTGGGGCAGCGGCAGGTCGTGGGCGTCGGTGGGGACGTGGTCGATGCGCTGTTCGTCAAAGGCGATGCCGACGATCTGGCATGTGGCCGAAAGCGTGGGCAGGTAGCGGTCGTAGCAACCACCGCCGTAGCCCAGGCGCGCGCCGGTTTGGTCGAAGGCCACGAGCGGCACAACAATCATGTCGAGTGCTTCGGCAGGCACGATGGGGAAGCGGTTGCTGCCGATGTCCGCGGCAGCGAAGGTTCGCGTGGGATGAGTGATAAACGGAGCCGCGGACGCATCGTCGGCGGCAACTGCCCGCATGCACATACGCTGGCCACAAGCTGCGGCTTCGGCTGCCGAGAGCATGCACGGATAGGCTGCGCGCCAGCCGCGCGCGGCGGCCGCAGCGGCAAACGCGGCAGGGTCTGCCTCGGAACCCATCGCGGCATAGACGGCAACGGTGCGCGGCGCCGCGGCATCCAAGCGGCCCAGCAGCTCAACCAGCCGCGCACAGATATCAGCAGACTTCGCCGCCTGCAAGTCCAAATCAAGAGCATCGCGCCGAGCAATCACCGCCCGCCGCAACTCAGCCTTGTCCATCCCGGCCCTCTCTCCCAAACCTACCAAAAAGGGACAGGT
>CABUQY010000023.1 GCA_902493915.1 uncultured Collinsella sp. | reverse complement strand
TAATCGTCAACCGTAGCGCCATCGCGTTTAAGCTGCAGCATCAGCACATCCAGGTCGCTCTCGATCACGGCATGGACCTGACTGCTCGAATCCTCAAGCTCTGAATCGGACTCCACGATGCCAAACTGCTGCTCATAGACAAAGGGATGGGCGTTGCGGTCGAGCACGTAATGAGACAGCAGGCCCAGCGCAAAGGCACGACCCAAGCTGGCGTCGCGCGGCAGCAGATGCGACACGCCGTCGCGCAGGCACGCGAACTGGCGAGACATGCGCGACCGATGCATGACCTGCGCCAGCAGCGTGCAGTCGGAAACACGCGGTGTCAGAATGTGAAAGAAAAACGGGTCGGGGCCTTGGTTGCCCAAGATAAAGGCAATGCGCTCTTCATCGGACGTGATGACGCCCTGCGGAAGACGGTCGATGCTTTCCTCGCCAAACAGATGATGGGTGATAAGCGCGGGCATAATGATCCTTTCGATTTCATTCGATGCCACCCATTATGCCCACCGCGCGCCCATGCCAAACCTGCGATGGTAAACGACGGCACGCAGACCGTCTACGCAAGCCCCAAGTGTGCTTTAACCTCGGCGGCACGACGACGGGACACCGGCACCGTCGAGCTCACGCGGTCAAGCCTGAGCTCCATCAACCCCGTGGAGCCAATCTCAACATTGTGCACGTCTTCCAAATTGACCAGATAGCTGCGATGAACGCGAATAAAGCCCTCGGAGACCAAGCGACGCTCGAGCGAGGAAATCGACTCATTGATCAGATACGTCCCCTCGGCGCAGACGGCGTTGCAGAAATCGGCGCGCGCCTCAAAGTAGCAGACATCCGCCACGGGAATGAACACCTTTTTGCCCCCGCGATCCACCGTCAGGCGCAAAGGCTGGCGCGGAGCATGGACGACACGGCGAGCGCCCAGGGCAGTCTCGATCTTGTCGAGCGCCTTTGACAGGCGGGCATCCTCGACCGGTTTGACGACGTAATCGACCGCATCGAGGTTATAGGCATCGGCCGCATACTCGGCAAATGCCGTCACAAACACCACGACCGGCGGCCTCTTTAGGTTTTGCAGGGTCTCGGCAAGCTCAATTCCCGAGCGACCGGGCATGGTAATGTCTAAAAACAGCACATCGGGCTTGTTCGACAGAATCAACTCCACGGCTTCGGTGACATTGCCCGCCTCGGCAATCTGACCCACACGCGTATCCTTTTCCAACAGATAGCGTAGCTCAGCCCTAATTGGGGGCTCGTCATCAACCACCAGGATGTTCCAGCCTTCGGACATATGCGCTTCCCCTCTTTTTCTCTCAATCCAACCACGTGCTACACCGTTAGCGGTGCCGGCTCATGCGGCTCGCCATTCAGCTCAACGATGACCTGCGTTCCCACGCCCTCTTGGGACTTCACGCGCATGCCAGAATCCTCTCCGAAAAAGAAATGGATGCGCTGAAGCACGTTGAAGAGTGCCAGGCCGCAACCTCGCTTGATGGAGCCATCGGCGGTAATGCTCTCGGGCTCCTCTCGGCGATGCTGCTCAAACAGGTGCGCACAGACCTCTTCGCTCATACCGATGCCGTCATCTTCGACGATGATCTGCAAGCCGTCATCGGTCTCAAAAGCCTTAACACGAATAGAAAGCGGCTCAGTCTCGCGCTGCGCATGCTTGATGCAGTTTTCGAGCAGCGGCTGCAAGATAAACGGCGGCACCATGCTGTCGCGCACCTCAAAGTCGATGTCGACCGAAACGCGCAGACGGCCGTCGCCATACCGGGCCTGCATAAGATTGATATAGCGAGTGCCCTGCTCCACCTCGTGCTCGAGCGTGGTGAGCGTATCGGAGTCAGAAAGCGTCTGACGATAGTAATTGGAAAAGTCAATCAACAGCGATCGCGCCTTGTCGGGCTCGGTTCGAACGAGCGACACGATCGTGCTAATGGTGTTGAATAGAAAATGCGGATCGACCTGCGACTGCAGGGCACGAAGCTCAACGCGGGCAGTGAGCTCGTCCTGGCGCTCGAGCTCAAAGCTGGCGAGCTGCGTGGAAATAAGGTCGGCAAAACCCGAGGCAAGGGCCGTCTGACGCATATCGATGCTGCTCAGGCGGGGGTAATACAGCTCGAGTGTGCCCACGCAATGCCCACGCACGGTAAGCGGCGCGACAATGCCGGCGCGCAGGCGCGGAAAGTAGCCACCCGTCTCGGTCGAGGCATCGCGCGAGAACACGCTTTGCTCGCCGCTGTTGATCACGTTGAGCGTAGTCCGCAGTACCACCGGGGTGCCCGCGGGGCATTTTGCCGAGTCCTCGCCCCAGCTCGCCAACACCTGCTTGCCGTCGGTAAAGCAGATGGCAGAGGCGATAGTTTCGGACAGGATGATCTTAGAGGCGCCCAGGGCAGCTTCGGGCGTAAGGCCGCGCGAAGTGTAGGCGAATATTTTTGAAGCGATGGCGAGCGTGCGGTCGGTTGCGCTCGATGTGAGGTCGTCGGGAACGACAAAGACATACGAGAAGAAGAAGCACAGCATGACCAAGCCGGCAATGACGACAACGGCCGGAACGGGATTGGGATTATCGGTTAGATCCCAGATGAGCAGCAGGATAAGCAGCGGAACGACAATACCGAGCAAGATGGCTTGAACCACATGCTGAGCGGTACGAAAGACCTTGGTAGAGTTGTAGCTCTTGCCCAGAATCAGCCTATTGAGATCCACCGTCATCTCCTTCTTACCGACGCACCCCATAGCAATAAAGAGGGCCGCAAGCGACCCTCTCCATTGCATTATGCAATCAAATACTGTGTTTTACATCAAGCCATCGATGAACGGTAGCTTAGGCGCTGTACTTGTTTGCCTCGCCGAAGGTGCCGCCCTCGACAATCCAGCCGTCCTTCATGATGACGTCCATGTTGTCGGTGTTGAGCACGTGGATGTCGGCGGCGACGTCACCGTTGACGACCAGCAGGTCGGCGCACTTGCCGGCCTCGATGGACCCGGTCTCGTCCTCGATGTGGCACATCTTGGCACCGTTGAGGGTGGCACAGGTGATGGTCTCGACCGGGGTGAAGCCGATCTTGTCGACGAACTCGTACATCTCCTCGATGGAGCAGGTGCCGTACGGGGTGACGAAAGAGAAGGAATCGGAGCCGATCGTCATGACGACGCCGCGCTTCTTGGCCTCGCGCAGGCAGTCGTAGTTGCGCTGCAGCTCCTTCTCGACCAGGGTGCCCTCGTACTTGTCGTGCAGCTCGGGGACGTAGACAGGCGGATAGGTGGCGTACCAGGTGGGCAGGAAGGCGATCGTCGGGGTGAAGAAGGTGCCCTGCTCGGCCATGAGGTCCATGGTGCGCTCATCGATATCGAAGCCGTGGATCAGCTGCTCGCAGCCAAAGCGGACGGAATCGTAGGCAGCGGCGTGGTTGTTGTAGCAGTGGCTCCACACGGGGATGCCGACCATCTTGGCCTCTTCGACCACAGCCTGAATCTCCTCGGAGCAGTAGTGCTGGTCGCGGCCGGAGTCCCAGCGCCAGATGCCGCCACCGGTAGCCCAGATCTTGATGGCATCGGGGTTCTCGCGCAGGCGACGACGGACGGCCTTGCGCAGATCCCAAGGACCGTCGACCTGATCGCCCCAGGGGTGCGATTCCTTGTTGAGCTCCTGGCTGCAGTGGTGGGAGTCGCCGTGGCCGGCAACGCGGCAGAAGCCAAGGCCGGTGGCCAGAACGCGCGGGCCCTTGAAGACGCCCTTGTCGATGCAGTCACGGATCTGGATACCAAAGCGGCCGATCTCGCAGACGGTGGTGAGGCCGTGGGTGAGGCAGTCGTAGGCCTGCTTGACGGCGACAGCTTGCTTCTCCAGAAGCGGCTGCATGACCCAGTCGGTGTCATCGTCGGTCAAGTTGCCCGAGAAGTGCAGGTGGGTGTCGATCAGGCCGGGAAGGACGGTCTTGCCGGCGGCGTCGATGACCTCAACGCCCTCGGGAAGGTCCTGCATGGCGCCGGCGTACTCGATCTTGCCGTTGTCGTCGACGAGAACGAGGGAGTTCTCGACCGGCTCGGCACCGGTACCGTCGATGAGCTTGCCGCCAACGATTGCATACTTAGTGGACATGGTTCCTCCTTATGGATCCATATAGTGGGCGAGGCCGTGTTGGGTTAAGGCCTCACAAAGCTACCCAAGTGGCGCCGGGTTCGGCGCGCGGAAGAGAGGGTCCCGCGCACCTGATCCGCCCCGGCTCGGCGTTACTTTTTGCGGGAATTGGTGAAAGCCATGAGGGCCAGGCCAATAGCCAACCAGCCGATCACGATGCTCCACTCCACCATGTTGAGGGAGGCGGGAGAGAACGGAATCACAAGCAGGCCGATGATGATGGCGCAGGCAGCGATAGCGAGGGAGATGCCAAACTTGCCACCGGGCACCTCGTAGGGACGAGGCAGGTCGGGCTCGGTGAAGCGCATGCGCAGGCAGGCGAGGGCGACCATGCCGCAGGAGAAGATGAAGGCGAGAGCCGACACGTTGGTCAGAGGGATAAGCATGTTCTTGCCCAGGAACGGACCGACGACGGTGATGACGCCCAGAACAACGCAGGCGAGCTTGGGAGCGCCGGACTTGGGGTCGACCTCGGCGAACTTCTCGGGCAGCTGGCCCTTGCGGCCCATGGCGAGCATGATGCGGCTCGTTGCGCCGTAGAAGGAGTTCATCGGGCCCATGGGTCCAAGCGTGGCGATGACGAGCATGGCCAGGTACAGGAGCATGTTGATGCCCTTGAGACAGGCAAGCGCGGGAACCGGGCTCTTAACAAACTCATGCCAGTCGAGAATGGTACCGAACGAGTAGATGCAGACCATGTAGAAACCGCCGGCGGCCAGCAGGGCCAGGGAGATGATCTTGCCGAACTTGTTCCAGTTGAGGCCCTCGGCTGCTTCCTCAGCCTGCTGAGGAATGGTATCGAAGCCGGCGTAGAAGAACGGGGTCAAAACCAGGACCGACACGATGCCGGCGAACAGGCTGGTGCCCTCGGTAGCGGGCTTGCCGCCGCCAGCACCGGTGACCTGGGAGAACACGGGCATGGCGTGTTCCGGCGAACCGGTGAACAGCGAGACACCCATGGCGAGCAGCATGCCGCAGAGCAGAGCCTTGGTCAGGAAGGCCTGGAGCTTGGCGGCCGAGCTGGCACCGCGGAAGTTGAGGAAGATGACGTAGACTGCAAAGCCGAGCGCGATTAGCGTCGGGAACAAGTAAACGTCGGCGCCCAAGATGGTGTAGAGCTTGACGGCGCGCAGCCACTCAAGACCGGGCAGGCTGCCGAACATCTCGGACACGAGGGTCGAAATGGCGATGGCCTCCCACGGGCACAGGATGCCGTTGCCCAGGGCCAAAAGCCATCCGGTGATGTAGCTCAGCGTACGGCCAAAGCTACGGTCGACATACTCGACGATGCCGCCCGAGATGGGGATAGCAGCCGTGAGCTCACCGAAAACAGCTCCGACGGGCACGAGGAAGATTGCACCCAAGAGGAATGCGATCATAGCGGGAACGGGACCGCCGCCCACGACCATCCAGTCGCCGACCTGCAGAACCCAACCGGTACCGATGATGGCACCGAAACCGATGGTGAAGAAGTTCCAGAGCGAAAGCGTTTTCTTCATGCCGCCGCTATCCTCGACTGCAACTTCTGCGTTCTTGTCCGCCATTGTTCCCCTCCTTTCCTTTTTGACGCCTCTTGGCGTCACCCCTTGCGCGGCCTGTCTTGCCGCGCGCTTTTATTTCGTGGCTTTAAGATACGGCCTTGGCACAGCAGCGCCGCTTGTAGCTCGACCGAAGGCAGAACTGCAAAACGAGCGGCGCCGTTTTTAGGACGAACGGCGGAAGACGTCATTCGTCTTGGACGCTTTCATCTTGTCTGCTTTTGAATACCTGTTGCCGTGACGCTTGGCGCGCGGCGCGGCAACGTTCATACCATTTGTCAGGCTTTTGGCGCACATACCCATGTGTCGCGCCTCTTTTTATGTAGGATAGACAAGTTACACATGAGGCAAGGTGATTCGAATGGCATACGGATACAATGACGGCGACCAACGGCCACAAAGCGTGCGCCTTGCCGGCCGCACCACGCCAACGCCCAGAAGCACCTCCGACAACGACAACCCGCAGCGCCCCCAAGAGCAGCTCGGGGCTTCTTCGCGGCAACAAAGCCGTACCGTGCAGCAGTCAGACCGCATGAGTACGAGCACACGCCAACGTCAGACCGACACATCGCAGCCACGCCGCTACGATCGCCGTAAGACCGACTACTACGTTAAGCGCTCCTTTTCGCGACCTCAACGCGATCGCGGCAATTCCGCCCCTCGCCCCGCGTCGCACACCACAAGTCACGCGCTTCCGGCCCGCCGCCTACGCCTTGCGTTTTGCTCCATCGCCGCCTGCCTCGTCTTTGTGTTTTTGGGATCCTGTATCTCTCACGGATCAGCCGGTCTCGAGCCCACTGCCGAGGACAAGCTGCTTAAAGCTCCCGTCGCACCCGGTTACTCCTTTGCGTTCTCGGCCCCACGCTCGCAGTGGCAGGCCGGCACCATGCCCCACATCTACCAAATTGACCCCGCATGGTCGGAGCTGCCCTATGCCGGTGGCACTATTCGCGAAAACGCTTGCGGTCCCACTTGCCTCACCATGGTCTATATCTTTAAGACCGGCCATACCGATAAGACGCCGGTCGATATATGCGCACTGGCCGAAGCCGGCAACTACGCCCCCACTGGTGCCACCGAGTGGTCGTTTATGACAGGCGGTGCGTGGCAGCTGGGGCTCAACGGAACACAGCTCTATAACAATCGCGAATCGATTACCCAAGCACTTCGCTCGGGTGCGCCCGTCATCGCCGCAGTGCGCCCCGGTACGTTTACCAACGTAGGCCACTATATCGTGCTCTACGGCATCGACGATGCCAACCAGATTGGCGTCTACGACCCCAACTCGGCCAGCCGCAGCGCCCGCCGCTGGGGCGTGGTGGAGGTCCTCAACGAAATCGAAGCCATGTGGGCCTACTACTAGTCATTGGGCACTCATTGGGGACAGACTTAAATGAGTGGTCGTCGGGGACAGTCTTACGGACGCCGGCCGAGAGCAGACGAAAAGGGCCATCCCGAACTGCTTGGAACTGCCAGCACGGAAAGCGCATCCTGCTTTGGGGCCCAATAGCGGGATGCGCTTTCCGTTAGCGGCCCGTTTGGGAAACTAGGGACCGCTTTTCGACAAAAATCCGGGATGCATTTTCCGATTGAGGGCCTCAAGGGAAACCGCACCCCATGTTGGACGCTCATTCTGGGATGTGCTTTCCGCAGTTGATCGATGCGGCCTTTAAGGACTGTCCCAAGCTGCCGGCAGGAAAGGAACGTCCCCAAGTGCCGGGTTTCCGCAGCCTGCAATGCTCCTCATGAACAGCCGCCTCAATAACAAAAGCCCCCGCGGCCGAAGCGGACCGCGGGGGCAACAGACCTGCAAGAGTTAACTCAAGTCCTCGCCATTTGATGCAATGACCTTTTGGTACCAGCAGAAGCTGTCCTTTCGGTAGCGATCGAACGTGCCTTTGCCCATATCATCGGCATCAACATAAACAAAGCCATAGCGCTTCTTCATCTGCCCCGTCGAGGCCGACACCAAATCGATACAGCCCCACGGCGTGTATCCCATCAGGTCAACACCGTCCTCGACAATTGCATCGCGCAGCGCAAGAATATGCCTTCGCAGGTAATCAATATGATACGCATCGTGGACTTTGCCGTCTTCCAGCGCATCGAGTCCGCCCACACCGTTCTCGGCGATAAAGAGCGGAAGATGGTAACGATCGTGGTAGCCGGCAAGCGTCACGCGCAAACCCAGCGCATCGATCTGCCACTTCCAGGCAGTCTCTTTATCCTTGAGGTACGGATTGCGCAACGTCGGGAACACGTTGCCCTCCGCCTTCTCGGCGATCACCTGATCATCGGCGCACACCAAGCGCGAGCAATAGTACGAGAACGAGATGAAGTCGACCGTATGCTCTGCCAGATACTCCGTATCGCCCGGCTCAAAGGGCACGTGAACACCCTCTTTCTCGAGTGCACGCAGCTTCCAAGCAGGATAGGCGCCCGCAGCCATCACGTCTGTGTAGAAGTAGCGGCCGCGGTCCTCCTCATACGCAAGCCATACGTCCTCGGGCGCACAACGGTACGGATAGGTCGCACCGGCAGCGACCATGCAACCCACCTTGTTTGCGGGATCGATCTTGTGCAGAATCTCGACAGCGCGAGCGCTCGCCATAAACATATGGTGCGAGAACGCCGCAGTCACGGCTGCACGGTCACGCTCATCCTCGAGCGTGACACCCGCGTTGAGATAGGACAGCGCCACGCTGTTGATCTCGTTGAACGTAAGCCAATAACGCACGAGGCCCTGGTACGCGCGTCCGACGGTCTCGACGTAGTGCGCATACCGCTCGATCATCTCTCGGCTTTGCCAGCCACCATAGCGCTCGACCAGAGCCAACGGATAGTCGTAGTGCGACAGCGTCACAAGCGGCTCGATTCCATGCTCGCGCAGCGCCTCGAATACCTGACGGTAAAACTCCAAGCCCTCGCCGTTGGGCTCGGTCTCCATCCCTGTGGGAAAAATACGGCTCCAGCAAATTGAAAGACGCAGGCACTTAAAGCCCATCTCGGCAAAGAGCTCGACATCCTCGTGCCAATGATGGAAGAAGTCGTTGCCCCAGCGGCATGGATACAGCCTGTCCGGATCGTCCACGGGCTTTTGCCTGCCAAACATTACATCCCAGCGGTCGGAACCCTGTGGGATCAGGTCGGAGTGCGACATGCCGCGGCCGCCCTCGTTCCAGCCCCCTTCGGCCTGGTTGGCGGCGAGGGCACCACCCCACAAAAAGCCCTCGGGCATACCGGCGGCAGACGTTCTGTCAAAGTAACTCATGCTACTCAGCATCCTCGGCAGAAGCTGCCGCGGCGTTCTCCTGCTCCTGAGCCAGGAGCTGGTTATCGTACACCTTAAAGAACGGGTACCAGACCACAGCCATGACCACGATCAAAACGATCGTAAACACCCAGATGCGCGGGTCGAGGCACTGGACAAAGCCCTGAACGAAGATGGGGAACGTGCCGCTCACCAAGATGTAGAAGTTAGAGACAAGACCCAGTGAGACCGCACCCCAATACAGCAGGGCCGAGATCATGCCGCCTAGCACAAACGGAATCATGAGGATCGGGTTGAAGATGATGGGCGCGCCGAAGATCGCGGGCTCGGAGATACGGAAGAAGCTCGGCACGATCGATGCCCTGCCAAATGCCTTGAGCTGCTGCGACTTTGCCCTAAACGCGCAGAGCGCCACAAAAGAGAACGTATTACCCGTGCCGCCGATGAGGTTGATGGCCAACGACATGAGCGCCGGGTGGAACTCAAGCGGCTGCCCGGCAGCATAGAGCGAGGCGTTGGCGGCAAAGGCGGCAAGCGTGACCGGGGCGGTGATGGGCATTACGATCATGTTGCCGTGGACGCCAAAGCACCAAAACAGCAGCGTCATGAAGCAGATAAGCAGTGCGCCGGGCACAGAGTCAACTGCGACGGAAAGCGGGGCAGCGAGCAGCTTCTCGATAACCGAGGGGATGGACAGCGCGGGATCGATCATCTGGATCAGCAGGTTGCCGCCAAAGAAGATGAGGATGTTGGCGAGCATAGGTACGATGGCGCCAAAGGTTTCGGACAAAAACGGCGGCACGCCATCGGGCATCTTGATGGTGATGCCCTTGGTCTGGCAGAAGCGCGTGACCTCGACGGAGACCAAGGCAACGATGATGGCGGTAAACAGGCCCTGCGCACCCAGATAGGTGCAGGGGACCGCCTGGAGCACGGACTCGTCAGCAAGCTGGTAGTAGGACGACGGCGCCGCGGCGATCAGGAACATCACCAGCGAGGTCATGCCGGCGTTAAGCTTGGGCATCTTGTAGGTGCCCGCCAGGTTATAGGCGATTGCGAACGTCACGATCACCGACAGTATGCCCATCGTCATGTTGAAGGGAATGAGCAGCGTGAGCTTATTGGCCGTGGCAAAATCGAGCCAAGGGCCAAAGACGGACCAGAACCCGCCCTGCGCCACCAGGTCGGCCGTGACCGGCGGGTTGGCGAGGATCATAAAGACGGCAGATACCAAGATGAAGCTGATCGCGCTCATAAAGCCCTTTTGCATGGAGGCAAAGTGGCGCTCGGTGCCGCAGAAATTGGCGATAGGGGTCAGTTTTTCCTGAAGCAGGGTCATGAACTTCTCCATGGTTGCCTCCTAACCCAACAGCGACTGGGCGAGTGCCAGCACGTTGGCGGCGTTGCCCATGCCGTAGTCCTGTGCGGGGATGACCGCGGTCGGCTTACCGCTCCCCTGCTTGACGGTGTTGAGCTGGTAGGACACCTGCGGCCCCAAGAGCAGCACGTCATAATTGGCGCACGTCTCCTGATACTCGCCGATACCCACCGCATCGATATCGAGCTCGATGCCGTTTTGCTCCGCATATTTCTCGAGTTTCTTCATCAGAATGCTTGTAGACAGACCAGCTGCGCAAACAAGAAGGATCTTCATAAGGGATTCCCTTCGCATTGATTGGTTGGATAGTCACCGCACGCCGCTAGGCGTTCTTGGTTGCAGTGCGCTCATACAGGCAGATCAGCTCCTGCACGAGCTCCTGAGCAAGCATGGAGCACATGAGGTGGTCCTGAGCATGGACCAGCAACACATCCACCGACAGATGCTCGCCCGCTGCCTCAGTCGAAAGCAGCTGCGTTTGGATGTGGTGAGCCTTGATTCCCGCATCCTTTGACTGCTTCATGAGTTTGGCGGCGGCGTCAAAATCCCCCGCCTTTGCCTTTTCAAGGGCTTCGAAGGCAAGGCTGCGTGCCTCTCCCGCTGCAGCGACCAGCTGAAACGAAACCATCTCGGTTCCCTGATCGTCCATAACGGTCTCCTCTCCCGTGATGTTTGGTTTGTACTTGAATATTCGAAACGCCTATCTCCCGCCCGCAATCCTCGAGGTTTATTGCAGGTAGGCTGACAGGGTCATCGACAAAAGAAGTCTTAAGCCGTATGCGCTTGCACAAGCGCCATCAGCTCATGCCAGGACCGGCGCTCGCGTAGGCGCTCGACCCCCTGGCGGTCCATAAAGATCTCGGCGAGCAGTGAGCTCAAGATCCGCGCCTCATCGCCGCCCGACCGGGCAAACGACACCATAAAGACGATATCGACCTCATGGCCGTATTCGTCCCAAAGAATGGGATGTTCGAGCAGGCCCACGGTAACAAAGGCCTCGGCGCTCAAGGGATGCATCCCATGGGGCATGGCTACCCCATTGCCAAACGAGGTGGCGCTCGCGCTCTCGCGCTCGGCGACCTCTTGGGCAAACCGGGCATCGACACGGCCGCTCTCGACGGCGCGCTCGGAGAGATATCGGAGAACGGCCTGCTTCGACGACGCCTCAACGCGGTTGAAGAACAGGGCACGGCTAAAGAAAGAGCTCACGGAGTCCGATTGCGCAGTGTCGTCGCTCAGCACCTTGCGGATAGCGTTGACATCGCTCGTCTCCAAGAAGAAATCGGCCTCGCGGACGGGCACGGGCAACTTGACGTTGAGCGGCACCGTTGTGAACACGTAGTCGATATGCGAAAAATCGAACGTTCCCACGCGGGCGACATCGCATGTCTCAATCGAATCGATATACATGCCAAACTGCTTGCGGTACTGGTGCTCGAGCATACGGGCGCTTCCCGCTCCCGAGGCGCACACGATCAGGATGCGTTTGCGACGCGGCTGGTCGGCTTGCTGCTCGAGGGCCAGGGCAAATGCCATGGCGATGTAGCCGAGCTCTTCATCAGAGGGCTGGCTGCCAAAATGACGCTCGAGTACCTGCGAGGTGCCAGCTGCCATCGAATAGGCCAACGGAAACCTCGTCTTGATATCGGACAGCATGGGGTTATCCATATGCATGTGATATTCAAGGCGATAGCCCAGAGGGCCGATATGCCGAGCAAGGTTCATGCGAAGTTCAAGATCGCCGCTAAAGTCAAACCTAAACTCATCGTTGACCGCACGTACCATCTCGGAAGCAATCTCCCACATCTCGTCCGAGATAACGGCAGAGCCCTTCTCGGGCACGCCCGTGCCCCTGCCGAGCAAATGGATTGCGATAAAGGCAACCTCTTCTCGGGGCATGCTCACGCCCAGGGCATCCTTGATGTTTGCGGCAATCTGGAAAGCCGCGGCGTATTCGCGCGTTCCCTCCAGTTTTTGAACGTCCGATTCTGCAGCTGGGACATAGCAGCCCTGCTCGATGCGGCCAAGAGCAATGTAAAGATGCATGATGAGATTGCGGGATGCCAGCGAGCTCACCGTGACGGGCGAGGCCGTCAGAGCATCGTCCACACATGCGGCGATGGCCCGCAGGCGCTCGGCGAGCTTTGCATCGTCGGTGTCGGGCAACACGGGCCTCACCAGCGAGGCCAGGCACAGGCGCCGCTGCGACTCCCCGCCCGCAACGCGGATTCCGTAGCGTGGGCGCTTTTCGAGCGTTAAGTCAAATTGGGCGAGTTTCTGCTCTACCAGACGCATGTCATTGGACAGAGTTCGCGCCGAAACGTAGAGTAAATCCGCATACTCCTCAATCGTCACCCACTGGGACCGCATGAGGAGGTCGTTAAGAAGGAAGGACACACGGCCGTCGCGCGTATCAGGAATGCCCGGATGGGCCAGAGCCGCACCGTCTAGCAAGCGAGCAAGCTCATCTGCACGTGCAACATCGATACGATACTGCCCCTTGCTGCCAACGATGCGTGCAACCCCTGCAAGGTTGTCGTTTGCGCGATGAATATAGTTTCTCACGGCGCGCTCGCTTACCTCGAGACGCTTGGCAAGTACCGCGACAGCGACAGGCTGAGCGTCCTCGATCATATTTACAAGCTGCTTGACGCGAGCATCCATGTCCTCCTCCTTTCCCTGCGTCTAGTCTAACGCGGTAAAGAATGACACTCCACGTCGCGCTCGTTCCGCCAACTCGGAACAGGTTGCGGGGAGTCCAGCTGAGCTATGGAGAGCCTGGGGAGAGGGCCCGAAGGCAATGCGTCGGTGTGGGATGCGCCTTCCCAGCCATTGGGCAGTCATTGGGGACAGACTTAAATGAGTAGTCGTTGGGGACGTTCTTGTTTGGCTAGTCGTTTAAGAACGTCCATTACAGTCGAAATTGTCAGCCCGGGCTCGTCTCGGGCTACGATTGAGGCGCGCCCAGAACGGGCCGCCGACCGGGCGCCCGCGCACGGCCGAACGTCCCTGCCCCCGAGAGGGCCTGTTGGGTGCTGCCGGCGCGGGACGCGCCGCCCCCGACGGCTGATAGGAAAGTGCCGGGCAGGCGCCGCGGCTGGTAATGTGAGTGCCGAGGGGGAGGCCATCCGGTCGAACGACTACCGGAAGGATACCACCGTGAAAGCGCCATCGACCAGGCCCGCGGCCGTGCTCGGCCTAGACGTCGGCAAGTCCTCCCACTGGGCCTGCCTGATCGACCGCGACGGGGAGGTGCTGTCCAGCGCCCCCGTCCGCAACAGGGAGGCCGAGCTCGACGCGCTGTTCGCCTCCGCGCCCGCCGGCACGCTCGTCGTGGTCGACCAGTTCCGCAACATAGGGTCCCTCGCCGTGAGGCGCGCCCGCGCCGCGGGGCTCGGGGTCGCCTACCTGCCCGGCCTCGCCGCCAGCCGCGCCGCCGGGCTGTTCGCCGGCGAGGCCAAGACCGACGAGCGCGACGCCGCGGTGATCGCGCGGACCGCCCTGGGCGTGCCGGACTCCCTGTCGGGGGTCCCGGGCCGCGGCGAGGCCCTCGAGGCCGCGCGCGCCCTCTCGTCGCAGCGCGACCACGTCGTCGCCTGCGCGACCAGGGACAAGAACCGCCTGCGCGCCGTGCTGCTCGAGTCCTGCCCGGCCCTCGAGGCCGCCGTCGACCTGTCGGACCGCCGGTGGCTGGAGCTGCTCGCCGGGTTCGGCGGGGCGTGGGGGATCGCCCGCTCGGGGGCCGAGGGGCCG
Organism: uncultured Collinsella sp.; assembly: GCA_902493915.1. GTDB lineage: Bacteria > Actinomycetota > Coriobacteriia > Coriobacteriales > Coriobacteriaceae > Collinsella. The sequence goes on along the minus strand of CABUQY010000023.1, from coordinate 10,786 downwards.
CAGGCCGAGGCCGCCGGGGAGGCCGCGGCCGCCTCGACTGCGCCCCCGCCGGCGCTCATCGAGGCCGAGAACAGGCAGGTCAGGTTCCTGGCCGCCCGGATATCGGAGGCCCTCGACGAGGCCGGGGCCCTCGAGGCCGAGACGGCGGCGCTGCTCGAGGGCGACGAGACCTACGCGTGCCTACTCACCGTGCCCGGCATCGGGCCGAGGACGGCGGCGCAGCTCGCGGTGTCGGTCGACATCGGGAGGTTCCCAGACCACGACCACCTGGCCTCGTACTGCGGCATCGCACCGAGGGTGAGAAGCTCCGGCACGTCGGTTAGGTCGGTCAGGGCGTCCAGGCGCGGCGACGCGAGGCTCAAGTCCCTGCTGATCTTCTCGTGCAACAGCCTGGTCAGGTCGTCGGGGCGCTACGGCGAGTACTACCGGGCCTGCAGGGCGCGGGGCATGGGCCACGGGCGGGCGCTCAAGGCCGTCGCGAGAAAGCGGCTCAGGGCGATATACGCCGTGATGCGCGACCGGGTGCCCTACCGGGAGTAGCCCCGACGGTTGACAAAACTATAGGAACACCCAATGACTATTAAGGACTGTCCCAAGCTGCCGGCAGGAAAGGACCGTCCCCAAGTGCCGGGTTTGTCCCCAATGACTAGGTGAATAGCAAAAGCCCCGCAGCCGGAGCGGACTGCGGGGCTCATGAAGAGAGGCTAGTTTGTGGGCGCTTTGCCTGGCGCCCACGAGAGAGGCAACAGAGTAGAGACTACTCGTGGATGCGGGTACCGGAGAGACCGGCCATGGTCTCGGCGGCCTTGTCCAGAGCACCGATGATGCAGGTGCGGCCCTTGCGGGAACGGGCGAACTTGATGGCAGCGCGGACCTTGGGCTCCATGGAACCCTTGCCGAACTGGCCCTCGTCGGCCAGGCGCTCGGCCTCGTCGGCGGTGAGGTCCTCGAGCTCCTCCTGGTTGGGCTTGCCAAAGTTGATGGCGACATGCTCAACGGCAGTCAGCAGGAACAGAACGTCGGCGTCGCAGTCCTCGGCCAGCAGCTCGCCGCCCAGGTCCTTGTCGATGACGGCGGGAACGCCCTTGTAGCAGCCCTTGTTCTCGTAGTCGCGGACGACGGGGATGCCGCCGCCACCGCAGGCGATGACGATGAACTCGTTGTCGAGCAGGTTGAGGATGGAGTCAGCCTCGACGATCTTCTTAGGATCGGGAGAAGCGACGACGCGACGCCAGCCGCGTCCGGAATCCTCGACGAAGACCTTGGAGGGATCCTCGGCCATGAACTCCTTGGCCTGCTCCTCGGTGTAGAAGGGGCCAATCGGCTTGGTCGGGTTCTTGAACGCGGGATCGTCCGGGTCGCACTCGATCTGGGTGACGACGGTGGCGGCGTGCCAGCGCTTGTAGCGCTTGTGCATCTCGCGGCCGATGCCCTGCTGCAGGTGATAGCCGATGTAGCCCTGGGACATGGCGCCGCACTCGGGCAGCGGCATCTCGGGGGTGCCGATGGCGTCGTGGGCGGCGGCGAAGGCGTTCTGGATCATGCCGACCTGCGGGCCGTTGCCGTGGGTGATGATGATCTCGTTGCCCTGCTCGATCAGGCCGAGGAGAGCGTGAGCGGTGTTGCTCACGGCCTCGATCTGCTCAACGGGGTTGTTGCCGAGGGCGTTGCCGCCAAGGGCGACGACAATACGATCGGGCTTGCCAAGAGGCTTAGACATTGCTGGAATCCTTTCTGTAAAAGGCCTACAACCCATTAATAACCCGCGCCCGTGCAATACGCGAGTTTATTAAGGTTTATATTCTCTTTATCGCTCATTTTATTCATTTTGAAAATAGTTGAACGGTGAACGGTCGTTTTTATCCGCTCAGCGTACAGAACCCCAGCTCAAGCATATCTACGTCATTTACGTGCAACTTTATTTTAATAGAGCAGGGATTAGACCAGATTATACAAACTGTATCTTTGCTAAACACAAAACAGACAGCGCAAAGTCTTACTCGCACTATACGAGATTCTATGCACTTATTGGACGAGTATGCAGCCCTGCAATAACATGGCGTTTTTCATCCAGCATAAGGAATAGACGAGCGCCTATGCCGCGCGTCGGCCGGCAGCCGGCGAGCCGTCTCGTCGATTGCCGCTTCCAGAAAATCAAAAACTGTTATTGCGCGCGCAATTGCGGCATGGTACTTTAGCGAAGAACAGCGCGGGCTGGGGCGACAGAGATCTGTCGTGAAGTTTGGGTTCGGCGACCCCGCTGCTGTCTTCTCCTTATCCGCCAGCGAACCCCTTGAGCGACGGATTGAGGAGGTCCTTACTATGACAAAAATGCTCAAGATCACGCTGAATGGCGAGACGTTTCTCGCCGATATGCTCTGGGACAAGGCTCCCGAGACATGCAAGCTGTTCGAATCGTCCTGTCCGGTCGAGTCACGTATCTTTTCGGCCAAGATCTGCGATGCCGAGGTAACCTATCCCGTATCGGGCCCCATCGCCAATTACGAGCACATCGAGAACCCCGTCTTTCACGAGCCGGCGGGCGCCGTGAGCTGGTATGGCGGTTGGTCGTCAATTTGCATCTTCTTTGACGTGTGTGAGCCCTTTGGCACCTGCAACATGTTCGCCCGCATCTGCGAAGCCGACCGCGGGCGTTTTGCCGCCGCCTGCCGCAATGTCTGGGACAACCAGGGCATGTACATTAAAAACGAAATCGTCGAGATCGAAACGGAGGCCTAAAGATGATGGATATCAACACCCTGTTCGCACTCGACCTTGCCGAGTACACCACTGCACTTGAGGCCCTCGCCGACCAAATGATGCTCGAGGAGCCGCGCGATATCGATTACATGCGCCGACGCAAGCTCGACACCGGCCGCGAATTCGCCGTCTGGAACTTCACCGTCGGCTACTGTATGAACGCCGCCGACGCCCTCTCCCTCCTGCGAGCCCAGGCCAACGAAAACGCCAACGACGGCACCGCCGACCTTTCAACGATCAACAACAGCGCCGCGCGCCTGTGCGACTGGTTCTCGGGCGCCTTCGACGTCACCGGCAAAATGGATGACACGACGGCAATCCTCGCCCACAGCCGTGACCTCTACGCCCAGGTCGAGACTCACGAACAGTTCGCTGCCCTCACCCGCGCCACCGAGCGCTATCTGGTCCAGCTCCAATTTTGGGTCGACCGCCAGATTCCCTGGCCGGCTATTAGCGACCTCGTCCACGGCTACCGCCTACGCACAGAGAGCGGCGAGACAAGGTAACCAAGCAAGCAGCACCGACAACACCCCACCATCGGAATCCAAAGTAAGTATCAGAGGGCTGGAGACGCACCCAACAGCGTCCCCAGCCCCTTCGCAAAGTAGAGCACTGTTTCAGCGGCCTTGAGGCCTATTCGAACCTTTGCTATCTCCTAATTTTTGTATATTTACGACGTTATTATCTGCCAATTTTTGTATGATTTTAGGCGATTCTATCTGTCAATTTTTGTCATTTGGGGGTTTAATGCTACGCCGTAAGGTCACTGATAGGCTTTTGAGCTGGAAGAATAACTCCAATAAGGCATTGCTCGTTACTGGTGCGCGTCAGATTGGCAAGAGCTATGCAATTCGCGCGTTTGGAAAAAGCAACTACGCTTCGTATTTTGAGGTCAATTTACTACTCGATGTCGAAGCAAGGAATGCACTTGTTGGCGCAAAGAACTCCGTTGACTTTATCAATCGCGTAGCCCTTCTTGCGGATGTGCCGCTTGTTGAGGGCGATACGCTTGTCTTTGTCGATGAGATTCAGGAGTATCCGCAGATCGTTACACTCATGAAGGCGTTGGTCGAGGATGGGCGCTTTAGCTATGTCTTCTCGGGGTCTATGCTTGGGACTGAGTTTAAGGGGATCTCTTCTTTTCCGGTGGGGTATGTAGAACACATTGTTATGCGCCCGATGGATTTTGAAGAGTTTTGTTGGGCAAACAGCGTTAGCGAGAATGTGCTTGCAGGCATTCGCAGCTGCCTTGTCGAGAAACATCCTGTCGAAAACTATATTCATGAGGCGATGCTCAAGAACTATAGAGCTTATATCGTTTGCGGCGGCATGCCGGAGGTCGTTCAGAATTATATTGATTCGGGTTATTCGCTCGTGAGCACACGTGAGCTTCAAACTCAGCTGGTCGATCAGTACAAAAGCGATATCTCAAAATATGCATCGACTCGAGCGTTTAACGTTCGGTCGATTTTTGAGCAAATTCCCGTTCAGCTTGAGGCGGAATCTCATCGCTTTGTTGTTTCGTCTCTGGGTGAGGGAGCTCGCCTTAAAAAATATGAGCAGGATTTCCTGTGGCTTGTTAACGCAGGTGTTGGATTGATGGTCGCCAGGGTGACGGAGCCACGGAGTCCTCTCAAGAGGACGGAGAAAACGACGGCCTTCAAACTATATGAGTCTGATACAGGCATGCTCGCATCGCGGTACCCCGGCAGCACTGCACGCGCTGTCTATCTTGATATGAAAACTCCCAACCTTGGCGGTCTCTATGAGAACGTGGTCGCGCAGGAACTCGTTGCCCTCGGGGCGGATGCATGGTACTACCAAACGCGTGAGGTCGGTGAAGTTGACTTTGTGATCGAAGGCGCCCACGGGCATGTTGTCCCAATCGAGGTCAAATCGGGCAAGAAGGTTCGAGCGCATGCGGCTCTCGATCGTCTGATGAGTGTGGGCGAGTACAAAATTCCCGAGGCCGTTGTACTGAGCCACGAGAATCTCAGCAAAGAGGGCAAGGTTCTGTACGTTCCAATCTACATGACGTTTTGTCTCGATGAATTTATGGAAAAGGATGACCCCAATAACGATTTCTCGTTCGCACCCATATCTCTCTAGCCATTTGAATCCGCAATCCAGCCCCGTCCACGCATCAATGCATTTCCCAAGGTGCTGCGCGTTTCGCGGCAAAGCCGCGAAAAAGCAAAGGGACAAAAGGCCCCCACAACCACGTCCTTCATCCGCCCACACAATCCAAGGACGTAGTCGTAGCAGGATCTGAGGGCTGACCTTTGCGGACACTCCGCAGGACGAAAGAACCCCCGCCGCACGTAGTGCGCAGCGGGGGTTCTTTCATGTCCGAGGACGTCCGTGAAGGTCAGCCCTCAGATCCTGCGGTGGGAGACCTAGGCCTCGTTGTACACCGTCTTGAGCTTCAGCAGGTGAGCGTAGCGGTCCATAGCGGCCTGCTCATTCTCCTTGAAGAGCTCCTCGGCGCGCTCGGGGAAGGAACGCGTCAGCGAAGCGTAACGGGCCTCGTTCATCAGGAACTCCTGATAACCGCCCGCAGGCTCCTTGGAATCGAGCGAGAGCTTCTTGCCGGCAGCAGCCTCGGGGTTGAAGCGGAAGAGGTTCCAGTAACCGCACTCGACAGCCTTCTTCATCTCGGCCTGGCAGTTCTGCATGCCACCCTTCTTGATGGAGTGCATCTCGCAGGGGCTGTAGCCGATGATGAGGGACGGGCCGTCGTAGGCCTCGGCCTCGTGAATGGCCTTGAGGGTCTGAGCCGGGTTGGCGCCCATGGCGACCTGCGCCACGTAGACGTAGCCGTAGCTCATGGCGATCTCGGCCAGGGACTTCTTCTTGGTCACCTTACCGGCAGCGGCGAACTGAGCGACCTGGCCCAGGTTCGAGGCCTTGGAGGCCTGACCGCCGGTGTTGGAGTAAACCTCGGTGTCGAAGACGAAGACGTTGACATTGTGGCCGGAAGCCAGGACGTGGTCCAGGCCACCGAAGCCGATGTCGTAGGCCCAACCGTCGCCACCGAAGATCCAGAAGGACTTCTTGGTGAGGTAAGCCTTGTCGGCGAGGATCGCCTTGGAAGCGTCGCAGCCGCACTTCTCGAGCTCGGCAACGTAGGCAGCGGCAGCGGTCTTGGAAGCCTCGACATCGTTGACGGAGTCGATCCAAGCCTGGCCAGCGGCCTTGAGCTCGTCGGACGGACCGTCAGCGGCGATAATCTCCTGGGTGGCGGCGATCAGCTTGCGCTGAACGGCCTCGTAGCCAACGGCCATGCCCAGACCGTGCTCGGCATTGTCCTCGAACAGGGAGTTGTTCCACGCCGGGCCGTGACCGTCCTTGTCCTTGCAGTAAGGAGCGGTGGCAGCGGGGTTGCCCCAAATGGAGGAGCAGCCAGTGGCGTTGGAGATGAACATGCGGTCGCCGGCGACCTGGGTCACCAGACGTGCATAGGCGGTCTCGGCGCAGCCGGCGCAGGAGCCAGAGAACTCCAGGTAGGGCTGCTTGAACTGGCTGCCCTTGACGTTGGCCGCGATGAGCTCCTTCTTCTCGGAGACGTTCTCGACCATGTAGTCCCAAACGGGCTGCTGGTCCATCTCCTGCTCGGTGGGAACCATCTCGAGGGCGCCCTTGGGACAGACCTTGACGCAGTTGGTGCAGCCCATGCAGTCGAGCGGGGACACGGCCATGGCGAACTTCATACCCTTGGCCTTGGGGCCCATAGCGTCGAGCGTGCGGGTAGCCTCGGGCGCGGCGGCAGCCTCGTCCTCGGTCATCGCGAACGGACGGATGGTGGCATGCGGGCACACATAGGCGCACTGGTTGCACTGGATGCACTTGGTCTCGTCCCAGTGGGGAACGACCACGGCGACGCCGCGCTTCTCGTATGCGGAGGCGCCCAGCTCAAACTGGCCGTCGGCACAATCGACAAAGGCGGAAACGGGCAGGCTGTCGCCATCCATGCGATCGATGGGCTCGAGCAGGTTCTTGACCTGCTGGGCGATGGCGGACTTGGTCTCCTCGGAGAGCTCGACGGGAGCGGCATCCTCGGCGGTTGCCCAGTCGGCCGGAACCTCGAACTTACGGAAGGCGGTAGCGCCGGCATCGATGGCCTTGTGGTTGGCGTCGACGATGGCCTGGCCCTTCTTCATGTAGGACTTGGTAGCCGCGTCCTTCATGTACTGCAGAGCGTCCTCGGCGGGCAGGACCTTGGCCAGCGCGAAGAAGGCGGACTGGAGCACCGTGTTGGTGCGCTTGCCCATGCCGACCTTGGCGGCCAGGTCGATAGCGTCAATCAGGTAGACGTTGACGTTGTTGTTCGCAATGTAGCGCTTGGCCACAGCGGGCATGTGCTCGGCGAACTCCTCGTCGCTCCACTGGCAGTTGACCAGGAAGGTGCCGCCAGGCTTGACGTCGCGGACCATCTTGAAGCCCTTGACGATGTAGCTGGGGTTGTGGCAAGCGACAAAGTCGGCCTTGGTCACGTAGTACGGCGAGCGGATCGGGGAATCACCAAAGCGCAGGTGCGAGACGGTGACGCCGCCGGTCTTCTTAGAGTCGTACTGGAAGTAGGCCTGAACGTACTTGTCGGTGTGATCGCCGATGATCTTGATCGAGTTCTTGTTGGCGCCGACGGTACCGTCGCCACCCAGACCCCAGAACTTGCACTCGATGGTGCCGGGGGCTGCGGTGTTGGGCGCATCCTCGGCCTCGGGCAGGCTCAGGTTGGTCACGTCATCGACAATGCCGATGGTGAACTCGCGCTTGGGCTCGTCCTTCTTAAGCTCCTCGAAGACAGCGAACGCGGACGCGGGAGGCGTGTCCTTGCTGCCCAGGCCGTAACGGCCGCCGACGACCTTGATGCCCGTCTTGCCGGCCTCGTAGAGAGCGGAGACGACGTCCTGGTAGAGCGGCTCGCCGATGGAACCCGGCTCCTTGGTACGGTCCATGACGGCGATCTTCTGGACGGTCTCGGGGAGAACGTCGACGAAGTGCTTGATGGAGAACGGACGGAACAGACGAACCTTGACCAGGCCGACCTTCTCGCCGTGAGCGTTGAGGTAGTCGATGACTTCCTCGAGCACGTCGCAGAAGGAGCCCATGCACACGACGACGCGGTCGGCATCGGGAGCGCCGTAGTAGTTGAACAGGCCGTAATCGGTGCCGAGCTTCTCGTTGATCTTCTTCATGTAGCCCTCGACGACGGCGGGAAGCTCGTCGTAGACCTTGTTGCAGGCCTCGCGGTTCTGGAAGAAGATGTCGCCGTTCTCGTGGCTGCCGCGGGTATGCGGGTGCTCAGGGTTGAGCGCGTGATCGCGGAAAGCCTGGACGGCGTCCATGTCGCACATCTCGGCCAGATCCTTGTAGTCCCACATGGCGACCTTCTGGATCTCGTGGCTGGTGCGGAAGCCATCGAAGAAGTTAAGGAACGGGGTCTTGCCCTCGATGGCGGCAAGGTGAGCCACCGGCGAAAGGTCCATGACCTCCTGGACGTTGCCCTCGGCGAGCATGGCGAAACCGGTCTGACGGCAGGCCATGACGTCGGAGTGATCGCCAAAAATGTTCAGGGCGTGGGAAGCGACGCAACGCGCGGAGACGTGGAAGACGCCCGGGAGCTGCTCGCCCGCGATCTTGTACATGTTCGGGATCATCAGGAGCAAACCCTGAGAAGCCGTGTAGGTGGTGGTCAGAGCACCGGCGCCCAGCGAACCGTGAACGGTACCGGCTGCACCTGCCTCGGACTCCATCTCGACGACCTTGACCGGGGTGCCGAAGATGTTCTTGCGACCCTGGGCCGCCCACTGGTCGACATGGTCGGCCATCGGGCTGGACGGCGTAATGGGATAAATTCCCGCTACCTCGGTGTACGCATACGAAACATATGCGGCCGCCTCGTTGCCGTCCATAGACTTAAACTTACGCGCCATATACCCCTCTCCTCTCATATAGGTATACAGGCCCCGGCGATTGCCGGGATGTTGGCGTGATGGGATTTTCGCTGTTGCTTCCAATCATCTGGCAGGCAGACTGAGCAGCAGGCACATGGCGTGGAGAGAAGGCATGCCAAGGCGAGGAGGGCTGCACGCGCTCCACAGGCCCAGCTACCCGTCTTGCACATGACCGAGCGCCGCAAAGGCCGCATGCCGGATGCTCCCGGGCACGCCCCGGCGATGGGAAGCGCCCGCAACGGAAATCCGCATGCGGGTTTATTGTACCCCGCCGTTAAGTGTAATTTCGACAAATATAGGCGGGCGGTAAAGGTTTACCTCGGGTGACCGCCAAAGGCCAGAATGGTCCCTCCATCCCCGGACGACTGGCTCTGACGCGCCAAGGAGTGTCCCCAAGTACCGGCAGGAAAGGAACGTCCCTAACTGCCGGCTAGAGGGCGCCGAGCAGGATGGCGTAGGTGGTGGATTCGCCGAGTTTGAGCTCGTCGCCGGGGTTGAGCTGGGCGGAGCGGCCGGGCTCTACTTGAATACACACACTCGTGACCCCGTTTACCACCACGGTGCCGTTAGTGGACGACAGGTCCTCGACAAACCATGCGCCAGACTCGTCGCACCAGATATGGGCATGGCGGGCCGAGACGTCGTCGGTGATGCCGCCCTCCCCCGTTGCCAGCGCGCCGATCTCAACGCCTTCCTCACTCGGCTGAATCCAGCGCGGGACGCTCACCACGTAGCCGTTTTGCACGCACAGCAGTCCCAGCGGATGCGCCGGCGCGACCTCGTGCTCGCCCGCGACCGAAGATGTGCTCAGCGAGCGCGGCGTCGACGTGTCGCCGCCACGGGTCGCATGAGCGCGGCGGCTCGCCCGACTTGGAACTAAGGCGGGCGTGAGAGCAAACGGCATAGGGAACGAATCTTGCGGATGTACTCCTCGACGTCAGGCAGGTAAGCCCCACGAAGTCACCGGGGAGGCCCAAGCGGCCCGGCACCACTTCCAGATTCTGACCAGGGCGAGTCGTTCGCCGGTGGCTGAAGGCTCGCTCCCACCCAAAAGGGGAGATTCGCGTTGTTCCCCAATCGCTCTCGCATCTTTCATTTTGCTCGAGGTGGGCTATAAAAACTTTCCTGGTGAAAGGCGGCGATTGGTTTCCTTTCTTTCTAGAGGAGCGCGCCTGTAATCTGTTTTCATCCTAAATCAAGTTAAGATCGGACCTTCCAGAGGCAAGTCGACTCAAACTGCGAGGCTCCATGTTGGAATAAAGAGCGCTGTCGAAGTGCCAACAACACAAAGCCTGCCAGTCTCAAATAGAACCTTTTGGGAGTCCGATTGGGCCGCACACCGAATCCCCGCTGGTGGTTTTTTATAGCTGCGCAACAATAAACAAGGTTAGTGCCAGTCCAGCATGAAATTGAGGAACGTATGCATTTTTTCTCAGTAAGTGATCGTCGTTACTGCTTCGATGAGGTCACTCGCAATTGCTTTCAGGTTGACCAAGCATCAGAAGATGCGCTTCGCATATTTGAAGCATCGGGAAGAACGGTCAACTCGAAGTTGCTAACAAAGTCACTTGCTGCGAAAGGCTACGACCAAACGACCATAGCAGAACTTGAAGACGACATTGATGAGTATCAACGATTGTCTGAGCGGACTTTCTTAACAAAAGACACGCCTCGAAAACTTAGATCCATCGAACTCCACGTTTCACATGCATGCAACCTTGGTTGTAGTTACTGTTTTGCCGGTAAAGGAGATTATGGAACGTCTCCTCTGCTGATGACAGACGAGATAGCCTTCAAGGCGGTCGACTACCTCGTCGCAAGTTCATCGGAAAACGAAACGCTTGCGATCGTCTTTTTTGGTGGGGAACCCATGATTAACGAGCCGCTGATATGGAAAACGGTCGACTATTCAAAAAGAATATACCCCAATAGAAACTTTACCTATTCTATTACGACCAACGGAACGCTTTTGAATGACACTGCTGTGAATTCTTTCAACCTTGATTATCAACTTCATCCGAACACCTCCCACATTCATCCGCACATGTGCTGATGAATGTGGGAACCCG
>CABUQY010000022.1 GCA_902493915.1 uncultured Collinsella sp. | reverse complement strand
GGGCATAAGGTTTATCGCGAGTTCCGCACGAGCCGAAGGCCACTTAATGTGGCCTTCGTGCGAGCAGGACTGCCCGAGCAGGAAACCTTACGCCCCGCCCCTCCGGAGCCACACGGGAGGCATCGCTAAGTTATCCCCCGGCATTCAGAAAATCTAAGTGCCAAAAAATAAGATTTTTTGACTCCGTGTTGTATAACCCGCCATTCGTGGGTACCATTCAACGCGTACGCAAACAAAAAGGGTTAATTCGCGTGGTATAACCGCGCGGCCCAAAAAGGAGGAGACAAGCATGTCGTCTTTGAAGCCGCTTGCAGATCGTGTTCTGGTCAAGCCCGACGAGGCCGAGCAGAAGACCGCTTCTGGTCTGTACATCGCCAGCAACGCTCAGGAGAAGCCGCAGCGCGGCACTATCGTTGCCGTGGGCGCCGGCAAGGTCAACGACAAGGGTGAGCGCATCCCCATGGACGTCAAGGTTGGCGACGTTGTCATCTACGGTAAGTTCGGTGGCAACGAGGTCAAGGTCGACGGCGAGAAGTATCTGCTGATGCGCGCCGACGACATCTACGCTGTCGTCGAGGCCTAGTCTCGTCAGAATCTCTGATTCGTCTTTGAACGCGCCCGCCGCATAGGACTCGGAAGCGGCGACGCGAGTCACATTTCTTTTGGAGGATTACCTACCATGGCAAAGAACATTACGTTCAACACCGATGCCCGCGCTAAGCTTGCCAAGGGCGTCAACACTCTGGCCGACGCCGTTACCGTCACCATGGGCCCCAAGGGTCGCTACGTTGCGCTGCAGCGCACGTTCGGTGCCCCGACCATCACCAACGACGGCGTTTCTGTCGCCAAGGAGATCGAGCTCGAGGACAACATCGAGAACATGGGCGCTCAGCTGGTGAAGGAGGTCGCCACCAAGACCAACGACACCGTGGGTGACGGCACCACCACCGCAACCCTGCTCGCCCAGGCCATCGTCAACGACGGCCTGCGTAACGTCGCCGCTGGCGCCAACCCGCTGGCCATCCGTCGCGGCATCGATAAGGCCGTCAACGCCGCCGTCGCCGAGATGAAGAAGCAGGCCAAGCCGGTCGAGACCAAGGAGCAGATCGCTTCCGTCGGTACCATCTCCGCCGGTGACCCCGAGGTCGGCGAGAAGATCGCCGAGGCCATGGAGGTCGTGGGCAAGGACGGCGTCATCACCGTCGAGGATTCCCAGACGTTCGACATCACCATCGACACCGTCGAGGGCATGCAGTTCGACAAGGGCTATGTCTCCGCTTACTTCGTCACGGATAACGACCGCATGGAGGCCGTGATGAAGGATCCGTACATCCTCATCACCGACCAGAAGATCTCCAGCGTTCAGGACATCATGCCCGTTCTCGAGGCTGTCCAGCGCGCTGGCCGTGGCCTGCTCATCATCGCTGAGGACATCGACGGCGAAGCTCTGCCTACCCTGGTCCTCAACAAGATCCGTGGCGCCCTCAACGTCTGCGCCGTCAAGGCCCCGGGCTACGGCGATCGCCGCAAGCGCATTCTCGAGGACATCGCCGTCCTCACCGGTGGCCAGGCTGCCCTGGACGAGTTGGGCGTGAAGGTCGCTGACATCACCGCCGATATGCTCGGTACCGCTAAGTCCGTCACCATCTCTAAGGACAACACCGTCGTCGTCGGCGGCGCTGGCTCCAAGGAGGCCATCGACGCCCGTATCGCTCAGATTAAGGGCGAGATGGAGAACACCACCTCTGACTTCGACCGTGAGAAGCTCCAGGAGCGCCTGGCCAAGCTCTCCGGTGGCGTTGCCGTCATCAAGGTCGGCGCTGCTACCGAGTCCGAGCTCAAGGAGATCAAACATCGCGTCGAGGACGCCCTGCAGGCCACCCGCGCTGCTGTCGAGGAGGGCATTGTCGCTGGCGGCGGCGTCGCCTTCATGGACGCTGCTCCTGCGCTCGATGCCGTCGAGATCGATGACCCCGAGGAGAAGATCGGCGTCGACATCGTCAAGAAGGCTCTGACCGCTCCGGTCGCCACCATCGCCAAGAACGCTGGCTTTGAGGGCGCTGTCGTGGTCGACAAGGTCGCCGAGCTGCCCGCCGGCCAGGGTCTCAACTCTGCCAACGGCGAGTGGGGCGACATGATCGAGATGGGCGTCCTCGACCCCGTCAAGGTCAGCCGCGTCACCCTGCAGAACGCTGCTTCTGTCGCCAGCCTGATCCTCATCACCGAGGCCACCGTCTCCGATGTGCCCAAGAACACTCAGCTTGAGGACGCTATCGCTGCTGCTACCGCTGGTCAGCAGGGCGGCGGTATGTACTAAGGCCGACAAGGTCTAGAACTCCCACCGGGGATCCGGGGGCGGGACGGGGGCTTCTCTCCGGAACGTCCTCGGACATGCAAAGAGGCTCCGCATCGCGCTTCGCGCTGCGGAGCCTCTTTGCGTCCTGCGGAATGTTCCGGAGAGAAGCCCCCGTCACGCCCCCGGATTCCCTGCGTTTACGGCCTTGAGGTCGGCGGGCGGAGAAGGACGTGGTTGTGGGGGATACGCGTCCCGGTTGCTGTTTCGCGGCAAAGCCGCGAAAAGCGCACCACTTTGGGGTGAGTGGGAGACGTGGTTGTTGCGACAACTGGTCCCCGCCACAAATTACCCTTGGCATACTTGCGCGAACGATTGCTCGTGCTACACTAGCAATTGCTGTTTCAGGGCGGGGTGGAATTCCCCACTGGCGGTAAATCGGGCGGTGGCAAAGGGGTGCCGTGGCGCAGGCGAGGCGTCTGCGATCGAGCCGATGAGTCCGCGACCCGTGCGTGTGTTGGTTCGCATGCCGGCTGAACTGGTGAGATCCCAGTACCAACGGTTAGAGTCCGGATGAAAGAGGCAGGTGATCTTATGTCTGAACAGTCGCAGCATATCCATTTTGAGAACACGAATAGGTGGAGCACCAAACAGCTCGTTACCATGGCGTTGATGTGCGCCTTGGGCGCCCTGTTTATGTACGTGCAGCTGCCTATCCTTCCTTCGGCGCCGTTTTTGACGTATGACCCGTCGCTGGTACCGGCGATGGTGTGCGGGTTTGCGTATGGTCCTGGCGCCGGCACTGCTGTTGCCGCTATGGCTATCGTTATCCATGCGCTCACCACGGGTGACTGGGTCGGCGCGCTTATGAACCTGGTTGCCACGCTGGGCTACATTCTGCCTGCGGCTATCGTCTATCAGAAGATGCATACCTATAAGGGTGCCGTGATTGGCCTGGTGCTCGGCGTTATTGCCGCTACGGCGTTGTCTATGGTCGCAAACCTTACCATTGGCGTATGGTTCTGGTATGGCTCGGTCGATGTGATCGCCCCGCTCATGATTCCTGCCGTGCTGCCGTTCAACCTTATCAAGACCGTGCTTAACTCGGTGTTGACACTGGCGGTGTATAAAGCGGTCTCCAACCTCATCACGCCTAAAAAGGACCAGGTCAAAGGCCGCGCATGATTGAGTGTCGGGGCGTTTCCTTTAGCTATGACGGTGCCGTACCGGCGCTCGACGGCGTCGATCTGAATATCGAGGACGGCGAGTTTTTCTGCATTCTCGGTGGCAATGGGTCGGGCAAGTCGACGTTTGCCAAGCATCTGAATGCGCTGTTGCAGCCCGATGCGGGCACGGTACGCATCAACGGCATGGATGCGTCCGACCCCGAGCTGGTCTACGACATTCGTTCGACCGCGGGCATGGTATTCCAGAATCCCAACGACCAGCTGGTGGCAACGCTTGTCGAAGATGACGTTGCGTTTGGTCCCGAAAACCTTGGCGTGCCATCGGCGCAAATTGCGCAGCGCGTACGCGAGGCGCTGAAGGGTGTGGGCCTGGTGGGCTTTGAGCGCCACGAGACCCATGCGCTTTCGGGCGGCCAAAAGCAGCGCGTGGCGCTTGCCGGCGTGCTCGCCATGGAACCGCGCGTGCTCATATTGGACGAGGCTTCCTCGATGCTCGATCCGCGTGGACGCAAGGGCCTCATGAAGGCTTGCCGCGCGTTGCACGCTCGCGGCATGACCATCGTGATGATTACGCACTTTATGGAGGAGGCTGCCGAGGCCGATCATGTCGCCGTGTTTCAGACGGGACGAGTTGCCATGCTGGGCACGCCCGATGAGATTCTGACGCGGGCGAATGAACTCGTTCAGCTCAACCTTGACATGCCAGAGTCGTGCCGTTTGGGCATGGCACTTCGTGCGGAGGGCGTGCCCGTTTGCGCGCAGGTACGTGAGGCGGATATGGTCGCCGAGATTGCGCAGGCTTATGCCGAGCGAAGTGGGGCAGGCATCGCGGGGCAGTCTTCCGTATCCCAGTCGGAAATCGCTGACGGCACTGTTCCGGTAGACAACGAGGGCAACGCGTCGGAGCCCGTCATCGAGCTATCCCATGTTTCGTACAGTTATTCGCTCAGTCCGCGCGAGCGCCGCCGCTGGCATAAGCGCTCGGCCACTGCGGGCAAATCGAGCAAACAGGCTCTCTGGGGAAACGACCCAAGCAGCCCGTGGGCGCTGCGCGATGTATCGCTGACGGTGCGTCGCGGCGAGTTCCTGGGCTTGGCAGGTCATACCGGTTCGGGTAAGTCGACGCTGGTCCAGCATCTCAACGGTTTGATTCGCCCCCAGGAGGGATCCGTTCGCGCGCTGGGGCTCGATCTGTCAAACAAGAAAGACGCCGCCGCGGTTAAGGCAAAGGTCGGCGTGGTGTTTCAGTATCCAGAGCGTCAGCTGTTTGCCGAGACCGTGGCACAGGACGTGGCATTTGGTCCGCATAACCTTGGGTTGTCGCAAGATGAAGTCGACCGTCGTGTCGAGTCGTCGCTCTCGCGCGTGGGCCTCGACCTTTCCACGGTCGGCGACAAGAGTCCCTTTGAGCTTTCGGGCGGTCAGCAACGGCGTGTGGCATTCGCCGGCGTGCTCGCCATGGAGCCCGAAGTCCTGGTGCTCGATGAACCCATGGCGGGGCTCGACCCGGCTGCGCGCAGGGATTTCTTAGGGCTCATCGATCGACTCCATCGCGAGGGCCTGACCGTTGTCATGGTTTCGCACAGCATGGATGACCTGGCCAATTGCTGCGACCGCATCGTCGTGATGAACGAGGGCGCGGTGTTTGCCGAGGGCACGCCCGCTCAGGTTTTTGCGCATGCGGATGAGCTTAAATCAATCGGCTTGGGTGTTCCCGCTGCCCAGCGCATGGCGCTGGCGCTTGCGAAGGCAGGCGTGCCGCTGCGCTTTGACGGCCTCTATACGGTTGAGTCGCTGGCAGACGAGTTGGTGGACCTGCTAATCGGTCGCTCGGGCGGTCCTTCTAACGTCGCGGACATTGCTAATTCCAAGACGGTCGCGCGAGAGGAGGGCTGCTGATGGAGGCGTTTTCGTTTGGCAGTTACTATCCCGGCGATAGTGCAATCCACCGCCTGGACCCGCGAACCAAGTTGCTCTTGGGCTTTGTGTTTCTGATCACGACGCTCACGGTCAGTGGCTTCCGCGGACTGGTCCCGGTCGCAATTTTCGTTGTGCTGACCTATGCCGTGTCTCGGGTGCCGGTTCGTCGCGTTCTGTCGTCGATGGCGCCGCTGCTGGCAATCGTCGTCGTGGTCGCGGTGCTCAACTTGTTTACCGATCAGAGTGGGCGCATCCTGTGGCAGCTCGGCTTTCTGCAGATAAGCGAGGGCTCGCTGCGTTCTGCCGCCTTTATGGCGTGCCGCCTGAGCTTGATGATGGCCGGCATGAGCGCCATTACGCTCACCACACCGACACTCGACCTCACCGCGGGCTTTGAGCGCCTGCTCGCGCCGTTTGCGCGTGTGGGACTTCCTGCGCACGAGCTCGGCATGATTATGGGTATCGCGCTGCGCTTTATGCCGCAGTTTGCCACTGAGATGAAGCAGACGGCCGATGCGCAGGCGAGCCGCGGTGCACGCGTGACGGGAGGCCCGCTCGGCGGTGTGCGTATGCTCGGCAGTGTGGCGATTCCGCTGTTCACGGGCGTGTTCCGCCATGCCGAGACGCTGTCTGCTGCCATGGATGCACGCTGCTATCACGGCGAGCAGGGCCGCACGCGCCTGCATGCGCTTGCATTTGGCCGCGGCGACGCGTTGGCGGCGGTGGTGACGGCGTTGCTGCTCATCTGCGTCATCGTCATCAATCTTCAACTTGTTTAGGCGCGATTCGAGCGCAGGAAAGGGGCCCCTATGACCGACAACGATCGCACGGCGCAGCTCGAGCGCGCCTGTTCGTATCTTAGGCGTATTCCGGCGTGGTATCTTGCCACGATCGACGTGACGGACGGATACCAGCCTCGCGTGAGGCCGTTTTCGTTTGCCATGGTCGATGACGGTAAGTTGTGGTTTTGCACGTCGCGCGACAAGGACGTGTGGGCGGAGCTGAGTGCGAATCCCAAGTTTGAGGTATCGGGCTGGAAGCCGGGGGAATGTTGGATCGTATTGACCGGCGAAGCCGCACTTGAGGACGACGCAGTTGCGAGCGACAAGGTGCGTCAAGCGGGTTTTAAGCACATGGTGGGCATTGGCGAGGAACACGAGAGTGCCAACGACGGCCGCCTTGCTTTCTTTTCGGTCCGCAATATTGCCGCGCGCTTCTGTGATATCGACGGCAGCGAGGAGCGCCTGGAGCTCTAGCTCGCACAAACCAGGTTCCCAAACTAACTAGTACAGGAGGAAACGTGGACGGATTGAATACGGTGTTGGAGTATCTGACGTCGGTGCCGGCATGGTATTTGGCGACGAGCGTTGACGGACAGCCTCATGTGCGTCCGTTTTCGTTTGCGCAGATCCAGGATGGCAAGCTGTGGTTTGTAACAGCGCGCACCAAAGATGTGTGGCAAGAGCTGCTGCAAAACCAGCGCTTTGAGGCCACGAGTTGGTGGCCGGGCCATGGCTGGCTCATCTTGCGCGGGCGTGCCGGCTTGGATGACCGGGCTTTAGACGAAATGCGCGAAGCCGGGTGGAAGCATCTAGAGCGCCTGGGCGAGCACTATGAGGGGCCTAACGACCCCACGCTCGTCTTCTTTAGCGTCGAAGATCCCGAGGCTTTTATCTGCAATCACGACGAATGGGTGCCGGTCGAGCTCTAGTCAGCTGGCTTATCCTAACAACTTGGTTTTCGCATGGGCGGGCCCCGTATTGCCCGGCGCCGTTAGGAGCGCCGGTCAATACGGGGCCCGCTCCATTTGTCAATTCCTTCAAGCGAATGTGTCGGGAATGTTTCAATGCATGAATATACAAGCCATTTACGTGTTCATGCATCTTTTGGTGCTAAAGTTTCAACCCACCTCATAACGACCGCTAATAAATGCGCATCGGTGCATAAATCGCAGACAAGGAGTCTGATATGTCTTTGAAGGTTGGAATCGTCGGCGCGGCTGGATATGCCGGAGCCGAGCTCATTCGCCTCGTACTCGGCCATCCCGAGTTTGAACTTGTTGCCATTACGTCCAACGCCGATGCCGGCCAGCCGCTGTCCGCGGTGTATCCGAGCTTTGCTGGCGTGAGCGATCTGGTTTTCACCACGCATGACGCCCCCGAGCTCAAGAGCTGCGATGCGGTTTTTCTTGCCGTGCCGCACACGGCTGCCATGGCACAGGTGCCCGCGCTGCTTGCATCGGGCGTCTCCTGCTTTGATCTTTCGGCCGATTACCGTCTGAGCGACGCGTCTGTCTTTGAGGCATGGTATGCCGCCGAGCACACGAGCCCCGAGTTGCTCAAGACCCGCGCTTTCGGTCTGCCCGAGCTGTTCTGCCAGGACTTAGAGACCGCTGCTTCCAGCCATGCCGCTGGCAGGCCCGTGTTGGTCGCCTGCGCCGGTTGCTATCCCACCGCAACGAGCCTTGCTGCCGCTCCCGCCGTGCGCGCCGGCTGGGTTGCCCAGGGTGGCCCTGTGATCGTTGATGCCATCAGCGGTGTGACGGGTGCCGGCAAGTCCTGCAACGCTCGTACGCATTTTTGCAGCGCCGACGAGAATTTGGAGGCCTACGGTGTGGGCAAGCACCGCCACACGCCCGAGATTGAGCAAATCCTTGGCCTAACCGATCGCGTCGTCTTTACCCCGCATCTGGCACCGCTCAAGCGCGGCCTGCTCTCCACGGTGACGATGCCGCTTACGCCGCAGGCTATCGATACCTTGACCCTTGAGGACGTTGTCGACTATTACAAGCAGTTCTACGCTGGACGCACCTTTGTGCGCGTGCTCGATGCCGGCCAGCAGCCCAAGACGGCTTCGGTTGTCGGCACCAACGCCGCCCAGATTGGCCTTGCGTTCAACAAGCGCGCGGGCGTGCTGGTGGCGACGGGCGCCATCGACAATCTGTGCAAGGGCGCTGCGGGCCAAGCGGTCCAGTGCGCCAATATCGTCTTTGGCTTTGACGAGCGACGAGGCTTGCCCACAGTGGCGTGCCCGGTGTAGCACATTCGATTGTTAACGATTTGGTAGTCGGGCATCGAGTGGGGCGCCACTCTTAAGCTGGTCTCATGATCACGACTGGCATGGCGCACCAACCGATGTCCGTTTTTTGTTTGACATAAGGAGTCATAAAGACGATGAATACCGAGCTGTTTGATATCAAGATTCGCGCCGTCGAGGGTGGCGTTACGGCTGCGGCTGGTTTTAAAGCTGCGGGCATCCACGCTGGGTTCCGCAAGAACCCCGAGCGTTTGGATTACGCGCTCGTCGTGCCCGATAAACCCTGTCCCGGTGCCGGCGTGTTTACCACCAATCGCTTTTGCGCGGCGCCCGTGCAAGTGAGCCGTGCCAACCTGGGCGGTGCCGACAAGGGTTACGGTATCATCGCCGGCGTTTCGGTCAACTCTGGCAATGCCAACGCCGCCACGGGTGAGACCGGCCTTGCATGCGCGCGCGAGACGTGCAGCATCGCATCGCAGGTCATCGGCTGTGAGCCCCAGCAGATTCTGGTTGCCTCCACGGGTGTGATTGGCCAGATTCTGCCGATCGACACGTTTGAGACCGCCATTCCTGCTGCCTACGAGGCGCTCTCCGCCCACGGTGGCGCCGATGCCGCTCGCGCCATCATGACGACCGACACGCACTCCAAGGAGTACGCCGTGTCCTACGTCAGTGAGGCTGCGGGTCATGCGGGCAATGTCTATACGGTAGGCGGAATGTGCAAGGGCTCGGGCATGATCATGCCCAACATGGCCACCATGATCGCAGTTATCACCACCGATGCCCCCGTCGAGCCTGCGGCACTTCATGCCCTGCTGCTCTCGACCGTCAAGCAGACCTTTAACAAGGTAACGGTCGATTCCGACACCTCGACCAACGACACCTGCATCATGCTTGCCTCCGGTGCCGCTGCCGCAGATGCCGAGCCTATCGTCGAGGGCTCCGATGCCTTCGACGAGTTGGCATTTGCCGTGCACGAGGTGTGCGAGAGCCTGGCACGCAATATCGCCGCCGATGGCGAGGGCGCATCCAAGCTTGTTACGGTCAACGTTACCGGCGCCGTGAACGACGAGGAAGCCGATATCGCCGCCCGTGCCGTTGCCAACTCGCCGCTCGTTAAGACCTGCATCGCCGGCCACGACTGCAACTGGGGTCGCGTTGCTATGGCGCTTGGCAAGTGCGGCGTGAAGTTTAATCAGGAAGACGTTTCCATCGACATGATGGGCATGCCCGTCTGTCGCGACGGTCTGACTGTTCCCTTTGACGAGGACGAGGCTCTACGACGTTTCGAGGCGCCAGAGATCGTGATCTCGGCCGACCTGGGCGCAGGCGACGCGGCAACGACCGTGTGGACCTGCGACCTCACGCATGAGTACATCTCCATCAACGGCGACTACCGTTCCTAGATTCCGGGCACGCTGCGTATCTTGCCGCGATTGCGGACAGCGGAGCACGGCGCGATAACGATATGAAAGACGAGGCAGATTATGAAATTCGCACGCGATTGTCGTTCGAGCGAATCCAACGAAGCAACCGCGCAGCTGCTGTTCGAAGCGCTGCCGTGGATTAAGAACCTGACCGGCAAGACGGTTGTTATCAAATATGGCGGAGCCGCCATGGTTGATGAGCAGCTGCGCCGCGACGTGATGAGCGACATCGTTTTGCTCAAGATCATCGGTATGCGCCCCGTCATCGTGCACGGCGGCGGCAAGGCTATCAACGAGGCGCTGAGCCATTACGATATTCCCGTCGAGTTTAAGAACGGCCAGCGCGTGACCTCGCCGGCGACTATGGATATCGTGCGCGAGGTGCTGGGCGGCAAGGTTAACCAGGAGCTGGTTGCTGCCATCAACCACCACGGCAACCTGGCCGTGGGCGTGTCGGGCAGCGATGCCGGCACGCTCATCGCCGAGCCGCTCGACCCCGAGCTCGGTCGCGTGGGCAAAGTGACGCACGTCAACACCGACTATATCGAGCGCTTACTCGATAGCGAGTACATTCCCGTCATCGCCACCGTCGCGGCGGGGGAGGACGGCGGTTTCTTCAACATCAACGCCGATACCGCCGCCGGTGCCGTTGCCGCGGCGCTCCACGCGCATAAGGCGATCTTTTTGACCGATGTCGATGGCCTGTACAAGGACTTTAGCGACAAGGACTCGCTTATCTCCAACCTAACGCTCGACGAGGTTAACGAAATGCTCTACGGCGGCGAGGTCGATAAGGGCATGATTCCCAAGCTGCGTGCGGCCGTCGATGCGCTTACCGGCGGCGTATTTCGTGCCCACATCATTAACGGTACTACGCCGCATTCGCTGCTGCTGGAGCTGCTGACCGATGCCGGCGTCGGTACCGTGATCCATTCCACCGAGATGGCTTACGAGTTCGATACGCATCCGCATCCGCTTTCGACGTTTGCTGCGCGTCTGACCGAGAACCTCGACGAGGTCGAGAAGCTTCAGACGGTCTAGCTGACCCGCAGCCGCCCCATTCCTGCATCCATAGCCCCGCGCCGTCCGGCGCTCAACGAAAGGCATCCCATGTCACTTGCAGCTCAGCAATCGCTTGAATCCCATTACGTTATGCATACCTTTGGCCGCTCTCCGGTCGAGTTTGTCGAGGGCCATGGCATGAAGCTCACCGGCGACGATGGCCGTGAGTACCTCGACTTTCTTGCCGGCATCGGCGTGTGCAGCCTAGGTCATGGCAACCTGGCTGTGCTCTCGGCGCTCGAGGCACAGACCAAAAAGCTCATGCATGTCTCCAATTACTTCTACATCGAGCAGCGTGGACAGGTCGCGGCGCTGCTGTCCAAGCTTGCTAACGACGACGTAGATGGTGCGCGCGTGCTTGCCGATGCCATTGCCGCCGGCGATGAGACCACGGCAGCTGCTCTTGGTGCCCCGGCTGCGGGCGAGCAGGTGTGGGAGACGTTCTTTGCCAATTCCGGCGCCGAGGCCAACGAGGGCTCGATGAAGCTCGCGCGCTTGTACGCCAAGCGTGCCGGTAACGGCGGCAACACCATCGTGTGCATGCGCGGCGGCTTCCACGGCCGTACGCTCGAGACCATTGCCGCCACCATGCAGGATTGGCTGCAGGATAGTTTCCGTCCGCTGCCGGGTGGCTTTGTGGCCTGCACGCCCAACGATGTCGATGAGCTGCGTGCGATCTTTAAGCAGCTGGGGAGCGAAATTTGTGCCGTGATGCTCGAACCGATCCAGGGTGAGAGTGGCGTGCACCCCATGACCGAGGAGTTTATGGCGGCAGCGCGCGACCTAGCACACGAAGTGGGCGCCGTGCTTATCGCCGACGAGGTCCAGTGCGGTATCTTCCGCACGGGTAAGCCGTTTGCGTTCCAGACCTATGGCGTGGAGCCCGACATTATGAGTCTTGCCAAGGGCATTGCCGACGGCGTACCCATGGGTGCCGTCGTGGCAAAGAAGGAGATTGCCGACGTGTTTAAGCCGGGCGACCACGGCTCGACCTTTGGCGGTAGCTGCTTGGCCGTCGCGGCGTGTGCCGCGACGCTCTCCGCGCTTGTGCGCGGCGATTATGCCGAGCATGCTGCCAAGGTGGGTGCCTATATGGAGCAGGCGCTGGCTAAGCTTCCGCATGTGGTAGAGGTGCGTGGCCGTGGCCTGATGCTCGGCTGTGATTTGGATGATGCCGCGGGCGACGCACATGATATTGTTGCCCGCGCGCTGGCCGCCGGTGCCGTGATTAACGCTACGGGTGCTCATACGCTGCGTTTCTTGCCGCCGCTCGTCTGCGAGGAAGCCGACGTGGACAGTCTGATCGAGATCCTGTCGGGTGTCTTGGTCTAACGCAGCGCAATAACTCAATTTGGACCGGGTTCCGGACTGCGGGCGTGCCCTATGTGGCATGATTCAGCGGTCTGGAGCCCGTTTTGCCTTAGATTTGCTAAGGCAGGGAGACCCGCTGGTCAAAAAACATTAAATATGAGTACTGCTACCGATTTGGTAGCAGCAATTTTGGACTAATAAGGCCAGATGGCAAGTCGAAATGGCGATGAATGCACGATTTTGATCCAACTGTTAGTCCTTATAATGGACATATGTTGCGTAACTTAAGCAAATACTATCTTTTTATATGTTGCAAACAAAGTAGCAGTACTCATTTTTGCCATTTTTTGGCCACGGCCTTTGTGACAGACGTGCTGGCGGGTTCGAATCCCATGCACCGGGCGCAAGCAAAAACGGTCCCCTTGCGAGGACCGTTTCCAATTCTGTGGTGGGCGATGAGGGATGTCCGCGTGCGGCTGGCGCCGCCCGCGTCCCGCTTCGTCGCTCCGCTCCTCGCGTGCTGCGCTGGAAAACGCTTGCGCGTTTCCTCAGCTCCGCACCCTGTCGGGTTCGAATCCCATGCACTGGGCCCAAAAAAGAAAGGCTCCCATTGCTGGGAGCCTATCAAATCAGTGGTGGGCGATGAGGGATTCGAACCCCCAGCCTTGTGCGTGTAAAGCACCTGCGCTAACCGTTGCGCCAATCGCCCGTGCGGAGAGAGTATAGCAAAACAATCGCCTCATTCACCTCATATCCATTAAAGGTAACTGGCGCGTGTCCACGCGGAGCTGATTCAGTTGAGATTGCCTGAACATTCCGCCCCTCTTTACGCCCTCGGGTATACTCAAAAGCTACTGATTCGATTTGATGCCCAGCAACAGCAGAGGGGATAGTATATGTGCGGTTTTGTCGGTTTTGTCGGTGGGACGGATAACCAATCCGAGGTGCTCACCAAGATGATGGACCGCATCGTCCATCGCGGTCCCGACATGGGCGGTCAGTTTATCGACGGCCGCGTTGCCCTGGGCTTCCGCCGCCTGTCGATCCTCGACCTGACCGAGGCCGGCGCTCAACCCATGGCCAACGAGGACGGCAGCGTCGTCATTGTCTTCAACGGCGAGATCTACAACTTCCAAGAACTCCGTTCCGAGCTCGAGGCCAAGGGCTACAAGTTCCACTGCGGCGCCGACACCGAGAGCCTCCTGCACGGCTACGAGGAGTGGGGCGAGGCCGTCCTCGATCGCCTGCGCGGTATGTACGCCTTCGTCATCTGGGACAAAAAGAAGAACAAGCTTTTTGGCGCCCGCGACATCTTTGGCATCAAGCCGCTTTACTACTATCCCATGGCCGATGCGGGCGACGGCGCTCCGGGCGTGCTCTTTGGCTCCGAGATCAAGAGCTTCCTGGACTACCCGCACTTCCACAAGGCGGTCAACAAAAAGGCCCTGCGTCCGTACATGACGCTGCAGTATTCGGCAACCGCGGAGACTTTCTTCGAGGGTGTCTACAAGCTGCCGCCGGCGCACTACTTTACCGTCGATATCCCGACCGGCAAGATGAACATCGAGCGCTACTGGGATTGCGATTACTCTGCCGTCGAGAAGCCGTTCGAAGAGTATGTCGATGAGCTGGACGAGGTCGTGCACGAGAGCGTCGAGGCCCATCGCATCGCCGACGTCAAGGTCGCGTCGTTCCTCTCCGGTGGCGTCGACTCCAGCTACATCGCCGCTTGCCTCATGCCCGACAAGACCTTCTCGGTGGGCTTTGACTACAAGAACTTCAACGAGACCAACTACGCCAAGGAGCTTTCCGATAAGCTCGGCGTCGAGAACGTTCGCAAGATGATTACCGCCGACGAGTTCTTCGGTGCGCTCGAGGACATCCAGTATCACATGGACGAGCCGCAGTCCAACCTGTCTTCCGTGCCGCTGTGGTTCTTGGCCGAGATGGCCCGCAAGGACGTTACCGTCGTGCTTTCGGGCGAAGGCGCCGACGAACTCTTTGGCGGCTACGCCTACTACGAGGATACGGTCCCGGTGCGCAAGTACAAAAAGATGGTGCCGCTGCCCATCCGTCGCGCGCTCGGTAACCTGGCGCTGCATATGCCGTACTTCAAGGGACATAACTTCCTGGTCAAGGGTGCCGAGATCCCCGAGAAGTCGTTCCTGGGGCAGGCTCTGGTATGGCCGGAGCGCGAGGTCGACGGCGTGCTCAAGCCCGAGTACAACACCGGCGACGGCGCCTTCGAGCTTGCCGCTCCCATCTACGCACGCGTGAAGGGTCAGCCCGAGCTGGTCAAGAAGCAGTACCTGGACATGAACATGTGGCTCCCGGGCGACATTCTGCTCAAGGCCGACAAGATGTGCATGGTGCACTCGCTGGAGCTGCGCGTGCCCTTCCTGGACCGCAAAGTCATGGAGTTCGCCGAGCACATTCCCGACCGCTACCGCATCAACGAGAACGGCAACAAACAAGTACTCCGCCACGCTGCCAACAAGTCGCTGCCCGATGAGTGGGCCACCCGTCCCAAGGTGGGCTTCCCGGTGCCGATTGTCTACTGGCTGCGCGAGCAAAAGTGGTACGACTATGTCAAGGAGTACTTCACCGCGCCGTGGGCAAGCGAGTTCTTCGATACCGACGAGCTCATGCACCTGCTCGATCTGCACTTTGCGGGCAAGGGCGATTTCCAACGCAAGATCTATACGCCGCTCGTGTTCTTGGTGTGGTACAAGCGCTTCTTTATCGACGAGGACCAGCCCGCTGTTCAGGCTGCCTAGCCTCGGCTTACGAACGCCTGCGCGTAACGGCTCCTCCGGGAGCCGTTTTTGCGTGGGTGCGTTTCAGTTACTATAAAAACCGTCCCTGCCAAATGGCTGAGAAAGGTGAAAGATGCACCATTCGGATTCCGCGACCGTGACCACGGTCGATACGCTTGCCAAGCTGCTCGATGTGTGCGGCGGGCTGCGCGCATCAGAGCAGGTTGACGAGCGTGCCGTGACCGGCTGCTCGTTTGATTCGCGCGCGGTCTCGGCAGGTGACGTGTTCTTTTGCAAAGGTGCTGCCTTTAAGCCCGCGTTTTTGAGCATGGCGCTCGATGCGGGCGCCGTCGCATTTGTGTGCGAGGAGTCGCTGGTCGAGTCTCTGGAGCCGCTGGCGCAGGAGAGCGGTGCTGCGATGCTGGTCGTGGACAGCGTTCGCACGGCCATGGCCTTGTTGCCGCCGGAGGTCTACGACCGTCCCGACCGCGACGTCAAGATCGTGGGCATCACCGGCACCAAGGGAAAGACCACGGCCGCTTTTATGCTCCAGTCCATCATCAAGGCGGCGGGCGAGTCCTGCGGCATGATCGGCTCGGTGAGTACCGACGATGGTATCGAGTGCTACGAGAGCACCAACACCACGCCCGAGGCTCCCGAGGTCTGGCGCCATATCGCCAACTGTCGCACGTCCGGTCGCCAGTCCATGGTCATGGAGGTCTCGAGCCAGGCGCTCAAGTACCAACGCGTCGAGAATCTGCCGTTTGACGTGGCGTGCTTCCTCAACATCGGCCGCGACCACATCTCGCCGATCGAACACCCCACGTTTGAGGATTATTTTGAGAGCAAACTCAGGATCTTTGACCAGGCAAAGACCGCCGTGGTGAATCTGGGCACCGAAGAGGTCGACCGTGTGCTGGAGGCAGCGTCGACGGCCGAGCGCTTGGTGACCGTTGGCGTCGAGCATCCCGAGGCAAGCCTGTGGGCGAGCGACGTACGCATGGTCGGCTTTAGCATCGAGTTCAACTTGCATGGCCTGTGTGCCGACGAGTCCGAGGCGGGGGAGAAGGTCCTGTTGGGTATCGCGGGAGACTTTAACGTGGAGAACGCGCTGGTCGCTATCGCCGCTGCGCGCGAGATCGGCATCGGTATCGATGCTATCAAGAAGGGCCTCTCCAAACTGCGCGTGCCGGGCCGCATGGAGGTCGTGGAGTCGAAGGACGGCCGCGTGATTTGTGTCGTCGACTACGCGCACAACCAGCTTTCGTTCCGCTCGCTTTTCTCGTCGGTCAAGCGTGCGTTTCCCGCCAGCCCGGTTATCGCAGTGTTTGGCGCTGCCGGTGGCAAGGCACAGGAGCGCCGCGAGCAGCTTCCGCGCGAGGCCGCACCATATTCCGACCTGATGATCTTTGCCAACGAGGACCCGGCTCACGAGGACCCGATGAAGGTCTGTCGCGAGCTTGCCGAACATGTTCCCGACGATACGCCGAACAAGATCATCCTCGACCGCGAAGCCGCTGTGCATGCGGCGTTCAAGGCGGCGCGCGAGGAGTACGTCAACCCCGATGCTCCCACCATTGTCTTGCTGCTGGCAAAGGGTGACGAGGAGCTCATGCACGTGGGCGACGAGTTCGTGCCCATCGAGAGCGACCTTTCGCTGGCCAATCGCCTAATCGATGTTACCCAGTTTAAATAATGAACCATGATGGCGGCGGCGCCCTGAGTGCGCTGTCGCCATAAGCGTGTTCCCTCAATCAAAACATGCCGTCCAAGTCCAAACTCTTCTACGTAAACGGAGTAACCATGTCCCACAACACCCTGCCGACCGTTGCCGAGCTTTCGGGCGAGATGCGCGAGCGCTTGGCCAAGGTCAAGTACGTCTTTACCGACCTGGATGCCACGATGCTCGCACCCGGCTCGTGCGTGCTACGCGACAACGACGGCAACCCCTCGACCAAACTCGTCGAGGCCGTCGTGGCGCTCGCTCGCGCTGGTATTCAGGTGGTTCCCACCTCGGGCCGCAACCGTACCATGATCCACGAGGACGCGCGCGTGCTCGGTCTCAACTCCTACATCGGCGAGATGGGCGGCCTGGTCATGTACGACCTCAAAGCCAACGATTGGGAGTATCTGACCGGCGACATGCCCTACGACTCCTCTTGCGGCCTCACGCCGCACCAGGTGATCGAGCAGACCGGCGTGTGCGAGAAGATCCTCGCCCGCTGGCCGCACAAGATCGAGTATCACAACGACATGTCGACCGGCTACAAATACCGTGAGGTCACCGTCGGCATGCGCGGCGATGTGCCCGACGATGAGGTTCAGGCCATCCTGGACGAGGCCGGCTGCGGTCTGATCTGGGCTTGCAACGGCCATCTGACTCACCTGTCCAAGCCGACGACGCTCGAGCTCGATCGCGTCGAGGACGGTCGCGCATTCAACATCAACCCCGCGGGTCTCAACAAGGGCGTTGCCATCGCGCGCTTCTGCGAGCACCTGGGGATCGAGCGCGAGGAGACGCTCGCGCTCGGCGATTCCGAGTCCGACTTCTACATGGCCGATCACGTGGGCACGTTCTGCCTGGTCGAGAATGGCCTGACGAGCGCCGGCGCGCCCGAGTTCCTGGCTGCTTGCGAGAACGCTTTCGTTACGCGCGGCAAAATTGTCGACGGTTGGGCGGCGACGGCAGAGCTGCTGGTCGCGGCGCGTTCGTAGCGCGGCGTCGCTGCACTTGGACATGTCTTTTCGAGAGAGACTGGTGAGGTAATGTCCGATATCGAGAATTCGGCAGGCGACACGCGCCCGATTGGCGTGTTCGATTCTGGTTTGGGCGGTCTGACGGTTGCGCGCGCCATCGCGACGGCGCTGCCGCACGAGTCCGTCTACTACTTTGGCGACACCAAACGCTGCCCCTACGGCACGCGCACCGAGGATGAGGTGCGCTCGTTTGCGTTGCAGGCGGGTCGTTGGCTTTCGAAGCACGACGTCAAGATTATGGTCATCGCCTGCAACACGGCGACTGCTGCGGCCTTGCGTCTGGCCCAGCAGGTGCTCGACGTTCCTGTGATCGGCGTGATCGCGCCGGGTGCCCGTGCGGCAATCAACAGCACCCGCACGCGCCGGGTGGGCGTGCTCGCCACCAACCTCACCATTCGCTCGGGCGCCTACACGCGCGCCATTCAGGATCTAGATGCCGGCGTCGATGTATATGGCTGTCCTGCCTCGAGCTTTGTCGAGGTTGTCGAACACGAGCTCGCCTCGGGTGCACATCTGCAGGAACAGTGGCTTGAGAACGAGGACATCTTCGATACGCCTGCCGTGCGTGCGCTGGTGGGTGCCACGGTTGAGCCGCTGCGCGACCACGGTATCGATACCGTGGTGCTCGGCTGTACACATTTTCCGCTGTTGGTGGGACCTATCCGCCATGCGCTGGGGCCTGGGGTGCGCGTCGTGAGTTCCGCCGAGGAGACCACGCGCGAGCTGACCGATATCCTCACGCGCCGCGAGCAGCTGGCGGGCGACGCCGCCGAGCCGCAGCATCGTTTTGCCACGACGGCCGATAACATTGCCGAGTTTGCGGTGGCGGGCAGCTTTATCTTTGGTCAGCCGCTCAAGAGCATCGAACATATCGATATCGATGAGCTGAAATAGATGTAAGGCAGCCGCCAAAGCCTTCGCCACATCTTTTGCCGAAAGGAAATTTCTATGGAGTACATGCAGGTCAACCGCGCCAACGGTCGCGTCGCCAACGAGTTGCGCCCCGTTAAGCTCACCCGTGGCGTCATGAAGCACGCCCACGGCTCGTGTTTGGCCGAGTTCGGTGACACGCGCGTGCTGTGCGCCGCCACTATCGAGGAGGGCGTGCCGGGCTGGCGCAAGGGGGCTAAGGCCGGCTGGGTGACCGCGGAATACGCCATGCTGCCGGCGTCGACCGGCAAGCGCTGCAAGCGCGAGCACGCCAACCGCAAGGGTCGCTCCATGGAGATTGAGCGCCTCATTGGCCGCAGTCTGCGTACCGTCGTCAACATGAAGGCGCTCGGCGAGTACACCGTCACCGTTGACTGCGATGTGATTCAGGCCGATGGCGGCACGCGTACAGCGAGCATCACCGGCGCCTGGGTGGCGCTGCGCGACGCCCTCGCCATGTGGGTCGAGGCGGGCAAGATCGAGCGCATCCCGCTTATCGGCCAGGTGGCTGCCATCTCCATGGGCGTTGTCGACGGCAATACGCTGCTTGACCTCGATTATTCCGAGGACAGCCATGCCGAGGTCGACATGAACCTCGTCGCCACCGACACCGGCGAGATGATCGAGCTCCAGGGCACCGGCGAGCAGGCGCCCTTTGACCGCAAACGCCTCAACGCCCTGCTCGACCTGGGCGACAAGGGTATCGCCGAGCTCATCGAGCTTCAGCGCCAAGCCATCGCCTAACCTGCCAAAAGGGACAGGTTTATTTTGGTAGGTTTTATCTGCTGAAATGCTGCGTTGAAAGGTCCGATCGCCTGAGAGGGGAGAGGTCAAGTGCCCAAACGCCCCTCACGCGGCTTGCTATAGAGACAAGGAGGCCAGTCATGGCACTTGAGAAGATTGACATCGACACCCTCGACCCGGCGGCGACCATCGTCGTGGCAACGGGCAACGCCCATAAGCTCACCGAGATCGAGGCCATTTTGGGCAAGGTCATGCCCGAGGTGCGCTTTGTGGCGCTCGGCCAGCTGGGCGATTTTGAGGACCCCGAGGAAAACGGCACGACGTTTTTGGAGAACGCCATCATCAAGGCACAGGCTGCGGTCGAGGAGACGGGCCTTATGGCCATTGCCGATGATTCGGGCTTGGTCGTCGACGCGCTGGACGGTGAGCCCGGTGTGTATAGCGCGCGCTACGCGGGCATTCACGGCGACGATGCCGCCAACAACGCCAAGCTGCTCGTTAACTTGGAAGGCGTGGCAGACGAGGATCGCACCGCGCGTTTTATGAGTGTCGTCGCGCTCATCGACACGGATGGTCTGGTCACCTATGGTGAGGGCGCCTGCGAGGGCGTTATCGCGCACGAGGGCCGCGGCGATCACGGCTTTGGCTACGACCCGCTGTTCCTGCCGGTCGACACGCCGGGCAAGACCATGGCCGAGCTGACGGCGGACGAGAAGAACGCCATCAGCCATCGTTTCCACGCGCTCGAGCATCTGTCCGCCAAGCTGACGGGCGAGGAGTAGACCGTGCGTGCGGTGGTGCAGCGCGTGCTCAACGCCGGCGTGACGGTCGACGGCGAGTGCGTGGGCCGCATTGGACGCGGCTACCTGGTGCTGCTGGGTGTGGGCCATGGCGATACGCGTGCCGAGGCCGACAAGCTGTGGGGCAAGCTCCGCGGGCTGCGTATCAACGAGGACGAGAACGGCAAGACCAACCTGGCACTTGCCGATGTCGACGGCGAGGTGCTCGTGGTGTCGCAGTTCACGCTGTTCGCCGACTGCCGCCACGGTCGCCGCCCATCGTTTACGGATGCCGGCGCACCCGATGTTGCCAACGAGCTCTACGAGTACTTCCTGACGCTTGTGCACGAGGACGTTGAGCATGTGGCGCACGGTATCTTTGGCGCCGACATGAAGGTCGACCTGGTCAACGACGGCCCATTCACCATCGTCTTGGACACCGACAACCTTTAGGTTACGCGGTTTTACCAAACCGCGTAACAACTGGTCATGCGAGGTTGTCGTCTGGTACGTATTCGAGACCGGGCTTTTTTAGCTACTTGCGTATGGCCACAACAGGGTGCTATAGTATTAGAGTTTTGTCTATCTTAGGGGTATTGTCCCCTTTTTGAATTGCACCTTCTGGAGGCCCTGTTCATGGAAGAGATGGAAGTCAATCACGTCGACGACATCCACGAGAAGCTGACCGATATGGTGGGCGATCGCGTCAAGGTGAAGGCCAACATGGGCCGCACCCGCGTCGTCGAGCGCATGGGCACCATCAAGAGCGTCCACCCGGCCGTCTTCATTGTCGAGGTTGACGAGCGTCGCGGCCGCAAGTCGCGTCAGTCCTACCAGTACATCGATGTCCTCACCGGCCAGGTCGAGCTGTTCGACCCCGAGAGCGGCGAGCATATCTTTACCCCGCTCGGCAATCAGCTCGAGGAGCATTAACGGTGACCGATCGGTCCCTGACTCTTTCCGCGCCGGCAAAGATTAACCTCTACCTGGGGGTTCATACCGAGCGCGATGACCGCGGCTACCACAGGGTCGATTCCCTGATGGCGGCCGTCGGTCTTTCCGATACCGTGACGGTCGCGCCGTCGCAGGCGCTGACCGTCCAGACGGTTCCGGCATCAGATTTTCCCATGCAAAAGAATACGGCGTATCGGGCTGCGGTTGCTATGGCCGAGCATTATGGTCGCGAGGCAAACGTCTGCGTGACGATTGAGAAGCGCATTCCATTGTGCGCCGGCTTGGGCGGCCCCTCGACGGATGCGGCCGCGGTCATTGTCGCCTTGGCAGAGCTCTGGGGCATTGATCGCACCGACCCAGCGCTCGACGATATTGCGCGGGGCATTGGTGCTGACGTCCCGTTCTTTTTGCACGTGAGTCCTGCGTTCTACGTAGGTGGGGGAGACGTGCTGGCAACTGAGTACCCCGCGCTGCCTGCGACGCCCGTCGTGCTGGTCAAGCCGCGCGAGGCAAGCGTTTCGACAATTGAAGCCTATCGACGTTTTGACGAGGCCCCGGTGCCTGCGGACAAGCCCGGCGCGATAGCTTCTGCCTTGCGTGCTGGTGATGCCGAGACGGCATATGCACTCATCCATAACAACCTTGGTGTCATTTCCGCACAGATGGAGTCGCAGATTCAAACGGTCCTCGACTGGCTGCGTAAACAGGACGGAACCGTTGCTGTAGATGTGTGCGGATCGGGTGCCTGCTCGTTTGCCATTTGCGACACCGCTGCCACGGCCGAAAGGCTTGCCGATGCTGCCCAGCAAAATGGCTGGTGGGCCTGCGCGACTGAGCTTATTCCCAACACGGTTCAAATCGACGCGCCAAAGAAATAAAAATTTCTCTAGCACGCGGCGAAAATCTTTGTTACTATAGTCGAGCTAACGGGTTGTGGCTCAGTTTGGTAGAGCACTGCGTTCGGGACGCAGGGGTCGCTGGTTCAAATCCAGTCAACCCGACCAGAGCATGAGGAGGGACCGCTTCTTGCGGTCCCTTTTTTTAGCTAGTGTTGTGATACCGCGATACCCGCGGTATACTCATTCGAGCTTGTCTCGCTGTATTGTGGAGGTCTACATGTTTGGACTGAGGGCTCCTGAGCTCATCATTATTCTCGTCGTTGTCCTGATTATCTTCGGGCCCAAGAACCTGCCGAAGCTCGGCAAGTCCCTCGGCTCTACCGTCAAGAATATCCGTGAGGGTATGGAGGGCGACGATAAGGCCGAGACCAAGCAGGCCGAGGAGGTCGTGGTCGAGCAGTCCGAGGAGGACAAGGAGATCGCTGAGCTCGAGGCCAAGCTCGCTGCTGCCAAGAAGAAGCAGGCAGAGGACAGCGACGCGGACGCAGAGTAGTCCCATCCCTTTGGGGTGAGCACCTGACCGGCTTGCCCGCAGGCTAGCCGGTCTTTTTCGTTTTGTTGACAGTTGATTGTTTGATCAGAGTTGGGGAGATATCCGTATGGACGCAAGCCAGATCGTACTGACCGCTGAGGGCCGCCAGAAGCTCGTCGAGGAGCTCGCCTGGCGTGAGGGCGATTACGCCAAGGAGATCGTCGAGGACATCAAGGAAGCCCGCGCGTTCGGCGACCTTTCGGAGAACTCCGAGTACGATGCCGCCAAGGACAAGCAGGCCCAGAATGCTGCTCGTATCGCCGAGATCCAGGCCATTCTCGCCAACGCTCAGGTTGCTGCCACCACGGGCGACCTGACCGTCTCCATCGGTTCCACCGTTTCGCTGATTGATCCCAACGGCGAGGTCATGGAAGTCACGCTCGTCGGTACCACCGAGACCAACTCGCTCGAGCACAAGATTTCCAACGAGTCTCCGGTCGGTCACGCCATCATTGGTCACGGCGAGGGCGATTCCGTCGAGGTCGTTACGCCTTCCGGCAAGACTCGCGTCTACACCATCGCCAAGATCGCACGCTAGACCACGGTCCCGCGTAAAGGTATGTTTTCGCTCCCTGGGACCGAATCCTGGGGAGCGTTTTAGTTTGAGGAGCTAACTTATGGCAGAGAACCAGAACGCCGCCGATCAGGCATCGACGCTCAACGACGAGCGCGCCACCCGCCTGGTCAAGCGCGCCGCCCTGTTCGAGGCGGGCCAGAACCCCTATCCTGAGCACTCTGAGCTTGAGGACTACGTCGCCGATATCGAGGCTAAGTACGCCGATCTTGCCGATGGTGAGGACACCGAGGATGTCGTGAAGATTGCCGGCCGTGTGGTCGCCAAGCGCGGTCAGGGCAAGATCATGTTCATCGTCGTGCGCGATGCGACTGCCGAGATTCAACTGTTCTGCCGCATCAACGACATGGACGAGGCTGCCTGGAATACGCTCAAGGCCCTCGACCTGGGCGACATCCTGGGCGTGACCGGCGTGGTCGTGCGCACCAAGCGCGGCCAGCTTTCCGTTGCCCCTGAGAGCGCGACCCTGCTTTCCAAGGCCGTTCGTCCGCTGCCCGAGAAGTTCCACGGTCTTTCCGACAAGGAGACCCGCTATCGCCAGCGCTATGTCGACCTGATCGCCAACGACGACGTTCGTGAGACCTTCCGTAAGCGTTCGCAGATTCTCTCCACCTTCCGTCGCTTTATGGAGTCCGACGGCTACATGGAGGTCGAGACCCCCATCCTGCAGACCATCCAGGGTGGTGCCACGGCCAAGCCGTTCATTACCCACTTCAACGCGCTCGATCAGGAGTGCTACCTGCGTATTGCCACCGAGCTGCACCTCAAGCGCTGCATCGTCGGTGGTTTTGAGCGCGTGTTCGAGATCGGCCGCATCTTCCGTAACGAGGGCATGGACCTTACCCACAACCCCGAGTTCACCACGATGGAGGCCTACCGTGCCTTCTCCGACCTCGAGGGCATGAAGGCGCTCGCCCAGGGTGTCATTAAGGCGGCTAACAAGGCCATCGGCAACCCCGAGGTCATCGAGTACCAGGGCCAGACCATCGACCTTTCTGGTGAGTGGGCCAGCCGTCCCATGACCGACATCGTCTCCGACGTGCTCGGCAAGCAGGTCACCATCGACACGCCGGTCGAGGAGCTTGCTGCCGCCGCGCGCGAGAAGGGCCTGGAGATTAAGCCCGAGTGGACCGCCGGCAAGATTATCGCCGAGATCTACGATGAGCTGGGCGAGGACACCATCGTCAACCCCACGTTCGTGTGCGATTACCCCATCGAGGTCAGCCCGCTTGCCAAGCGCTTTGAGGACGACCCGCGCCTGACGCACCGCTTTGAGCTGGTTATTGCCGGTCACGAGTACGCCAACGCGTTCTCTGAGCTCAACGACCCGGTCGACCAGGCCGAGCGCTTTGCCGCTCAGATGGCCGAGAAGGCCGGCGGTGACGACGAGGCCATGGAGTACGACGAGGACTACGTGCGCGCCCTCGAGTACGGTATGCCTCCTGCGGGCGGCATCGGCATCGGCATCGACCGCGTGGTCATGCTGCTCACCAACCAGGCTTCTATCCGCGACGTGCTGCTGTTCCCGCACATGAAGCCCGAGAAGGGTTTCCAGTCCGGTGCCGCTGCCGCCAAGGCTGCCGAGGCCGGCAACGCCGCGAGCCCGTTCGTTAAGTCGCTTAAGCCCACGCTCGATTACTCCAAGATCGCCGTTGAGCCGCTGTTTGAGGAGTTCGTCGACTTTGATACCTTCTCCAAGAGCGACTTCCGCGCTGTGAAGGTCAAGGCATGCGAGGCCGTCAAGAAGTCCAAGAAGCTGCTGAACTTTACGCTCGACGACGGCACCGGCACCGACCGCACCATCCTCTCCGGTATTCACGCTTATTACGAGCCCGAGGACCTGGTTGGCAAGACCTTGCTTGCCATCACCAACCTGCCTCCGCGCAAGATGATGGGTATTCCCAGCTGCGGCATGCTGATCAGCGCTGTCCACGAGGAGGAGGGCGAGGAGCGCCTCAACCTGATCCAGCTCGACGCCTCCATCCCCGCCGGCGCAAAGATGTACTAACTAGTTACGCGGTTCTACGAACCGCGTAACGGCTCGACGCTGCGCGGGCCGCATTTGGACAATCTGACGTTCAACTTCAAGGGCGCGACCAGAAGGTCAGCGCCCTTTCGTTTCACGTCACCTTGTCTCAAATGCGGC
>CABUQY010000021.1 GCA_902493915.1 uncultured Collinsella sp. | reverse complement strand
GTTCCCACGAGCTTAACCGCAAGGTTGCTCGTCTCGCCAAAAAGCACGATGGCGATCAGCGCGGCGAGCACGGTGCTCATCTTGTCGACCGGTACGACCTTATTGACGTCTCCGATGCTCAACGCCTTAAAGTAACAGATCCACGAAGCGCCGGTAGCGAGTCCCGAGAGGACGAGAAAGAGCCAGGATCTGGGTTCGATGCTGCCAATGGTTCCAATGGATCCAGAAATGCCCGCCATTGCCCAGGCGAAAACGAGCACCACGCAGGTGCGAATGGCCGTCGCGACATCGGAGTCGGTCTGCTTGATGCCGCATTTGGCCAAGATGGATGTGATGCCGGCAAAGAATGCTGACGCAAATGCTGCGACGACCCACGACACGGGTGAAATGCCTCCCCAAAGAACAACCGCGCCAGATTTACGGCGCTCGTC
Organism: uncultured Collinsella sp.; assembly: GCA_902493915.1. Lineage (GTDB taxonomy): Bacteria > Actinomycetota > Coriobacteriia > Coriobacteriales > Coriobacteriaceae > Collinsella. The sequence continues at coordinate 24,958 of CABUQY010000021.1, read as the reverse complement.
CGATGATACCGTCCCGCCATGAAGCTTTGATATCGCTGTGGTGAGACAGGGGCCATAGTTCGAGAGGGCATTTGGTTAAGGCTCGAATCGAAGGTGAATGGTTTTCCGCGAAGTGAACGAGTAAATCTGGACCCCTGGAACATGCACACTTTTTCGAACAAAACTGCAGGATTCTTAGACAAAAACCGCAGGAATTGAGTCCTTAAAAATGTCGATGCTACAGGGTACTGTTTTTACTCGTTCACTTCTCGGAAAAGTATTCACCTTCGATATGCTGACGGTGTCTTTTTGGTTGCCAAGAACTAGACGGCCTGCTGTGAGGGGCGGTGGTGACGCTATGCCGCCTTGTTTCATTGAAAAAATAAGCGGGGTACCACCTAAGCTTTTTTAGCTGTCGATTACAGATCGCGTACTCGATAAACCTTGGTGCTGACAGCGCAGCTGATTGCACATAGTGCGAGCGCCAGTACTGCAATTCCTGCACACAGACAGCCAAGGACGGCGGGATCGGGATTCGCTCCGGCAATCGACATGAGCCAGTTGCTGATGGGGTTGGAGGAACTCAGCATTGCCATGGTGCCGCAGCCAAACAGGGCAAACAGGCCAAGGGATAGGCGCAGCGCCTCCATGTGTCCAAATCGGAAGAACAGCGGCTGTGCCAAGAATACCATCATGAGGGAGATGAGCATTGATGCCGCCGAGGCGGTTGCGATTCCAAAGATCGTCTGTCCCGTCGAAGGAATGCCCGCGCTGTTGAAGAGCGGGATGGAGGCGATGCTCAAAAGCGTGGCTGCACATGCCATGACGACCGAGAAGACAACGATGCACAGGTAGCGTGCGCAAATAATGTCTTTGCGCGAGAAGGGCAACGTTGCTCGATAACGCTCCCAGCCGTTTTGGTTATCGTAGCCAGCTAGCGAGTTCATGATTATGATGGGCGACATTGCGCTGACCGCACAGGCGCCGGCGCTCATACCGGAATCGCCGTCTGTCGCGTTGGCGAGGGTCAACACGACGAAGATGAACAGCCCGACACCCGCGATGCTCGGGGTGAGCGTGCGAACGATGGCGAGCTCGGACATAAAGGCACGTTTCATTTCGAAGTCCCTTTCAGCGTGAGGCGCAGATAGTCGTCAATGGTTGCCCGATCGCAGGGAATCTCGGGGAAGGTCTCGAGCGTTTCGCGACGGTTGGGCACGAGCACGTCCACGCTGTAGGCGTGGTGGACGGCACGGGCGCCTTCGACGCAAGCCATAAGCTCGGCGGCCTGTGCTTGGGTACAGTGGGCGATGCCGGCGCGGTCGGTAATATCCTCGCGCGGCAGGTCAAACACAATCGAGCCAGCATCGATGCAGATGACGCGATCAGCGGTGCGATCGAGATCGGACGTAATGTGGCTCGAGAGCAACACGCTGTGCTGGCCGTCGGCGACAAAGGCAAGCAGCTCATCAAGCAGTTCCTCGCGTGCCATGGGATCGAGGCCCGCAGTGGCTTCGTCCAAAACGAGCAGCTTGGCATTGTGGCTGAGCGCGCAGGTAAGTTGCAGCTTCATGCCCATGCCGCGGGAGAGGTCCTTGACCTTTGCCTTGGGATCGAGGCCAAATCGGCTAATGAGGTCGGCGAAGGTGCCGTGGCTCCAGGTGGGGTACGCCGGGCTTACGAGTGCTTCAACTTCGGTCACCTTGAGTGTAGAAGGGAAAGGACACGTGTCTAGCACGAGGCCGACACGAGTGCGCAGACAACGCTGCGCTTCACCGGGCGCGTCGGCGCCACAGCGCTGCCCAAACAGGTGCACCTCGCCGGCATCGAGTTTGATAAGCCCGAGCGCGGCTCGAATCGTCGTTGTTTTGCCAGCACCGTTGGCACCCACAAAGCCAACGATCTGTCCGGGCTCTACGGCAAACGTGACATCGCGCAGCGAAAAGCGGTCGCTCGCACGGCGTGAGATGCCTCTGAGTTCTAAAAGGTTTTGCATGGTATAGCCTTTCTTGCAGATGGCTACTGCATGGTTTCGGGGGCTACCAGGTCGAGCATCTCGTGCAGCTTGTCGCGCGTGACACCCAAGGCTTCGGCTTGGCTTGCCGCTTTCGCAAGCAGCTCTTCGATATGGCAGAGCTGGTTTTCGCGCAAGAGCTCTTGGTTGCCCTCGGCGACAAAACAGCCTTTGCCCTGCACGGTGCAGATAAACCCGAGCTGCTCCAGGTCGGCGTAGGCGCGCTTGGTGGTGATGACGCTCACGCCAAGGTCGCTCGCGAGTGCACGGATGCTGGGGAGTTTGGCTCCCGCAGCGAGCGTGCCCGAAAGGATCTGAGCTTTGACCTGCGAGGCTATTTGCTCGTAGATGGGTTTATCGCTCGAATTGGATAGGATGATGTCCACAGCGGCTCCTTAGCTGATGGGCTACACGTGTATATAACCGGTAAGCACAGTATATATACACTATGCACAGTTCTGCAAGAGACAAATACGGATTGCCCGCTCGTTCATTCATCTCAATCTGTAACATCTGGAACCGATTTGGACGGCTACCTGTTACAGATTGATATTTTACTGGCGGGCCCTACCTGGTTGTCTCCATCTGCAACAACTGGAGAAGATTTTGGCTGCTAGATGTTATAGATCGAGACATTGGCCACCCGTCTATCCTTATATCTCAATCTGTAACAGATGGACCCGTTTTGAGTGGCTAGATGTTACAGATCGAGATCTTTCTGGGACGCCCACCTGTTTGTCTAAATCTGTAACAGGTAGAGGTTCAAAAACCGTCTAGATGTTACAGATCGAGACAAACTGCTGCGGAGTGCCGCCATCGACTGCTACCCCAGGTCCCATCTGATGAATTTGTCCTGATAGGCGCCCTAGAGCGGGATTTCGCGGCTACAATAGTACGGTTACAACGACGTAATGCACTCAATGCAAGAAAGGATCCGCATGGCAAGCCTGTCGGATGAAATCTCGTCGCGCCGCACATTCGCGATCATCAGCCACCCGGACGCCGGTAAGACCACGCTTACCGAGAAGCTGCTGCTCTATACCGGCAGCATCCAGACTGCCGGCTCGGTCAAGGGCAAGAGCTCGGCCAAGCATGCCGTCTCGGACTGGATGGACATCGAGAAGGAGCGCGGCATCTCCGTCACCTCCTCGGTGCTGCAGTTCACCTACAACGGCGCCTGCGTCAACATCCTCGATACCCCCGGTCACCAGGACTTCTCGGAGGATACCTACCGTACCCTTATGGCCGCCGACGCTGCTGTCATGGTCATCGACGGCGCCAAGGGCGTCGAGGCCCAGACCAAAAAGCTCTTTAAGGTCTGCACGCTGCGCCACATTCCCATCTTTACCTTTGTGAACAAGCTCGACCACGAGGCTCGCGACCCGTTTGAGCTCATGGAAGAGATCGAGAATGTCCTGGGCATCAATACGTATCCTATGAATTGGCCGATCGGCAGCGGCCGCAACTTCCGCGGCGTGTTCGATCGTCAGACCCGTCGCGTTATCGCCTTTGAGGGCGACGGCCACGCCAACGCCACCAAGAAGGTCGCCGAGGTCGAGGCCGAGTTGGGCGATCCTTCCATGGATGAGCTTATTGGCGAGGAAAACCATAAGAACCTGATGGACGACATCGAGCTGCTCGATGGCGCCGGCGATGAGCTCGACTTGGATGCTGTGGCCTGCGGCAAGCTGAGCCCGGCGTTCTTTGGCTCGGCACTTACCAACTTTGGCGTTGAGCCCTTCCTGAAGGAGTTCCTGCGCCTGGCTCCGACGCCGCGCGCCTATACCGATACGCTCACCAGCGAGCCGGTCGATCCCTGCCGCGATGACTTTAGCGGTTTTGTGTTTAAGATCCAGGCAAACATGGACAAGAACCACTGTGACCGCATCGCCTTCGTGCGCATTTGCTCGGGCAAGTTCGAGCGCGGCATGGACGCCTTCCACGTGCAGGGTAACCGCAAGCTCAAGCTTGCCACGGGCACGTCGATGATGGCCGATGACCGCGCCATCGTGGATGAGGCGTACGCGGGCGATATCGTGGGCCTGTTCGACCCGGGTATCTTTAGCATCGGCGACACCGTGTGCTCCGGCAAGCGCCACGTGCAGTATCCGCAGATCCCGACGTTTGCCCCCGAGATGTTCGCTCGCATTACGCAGGTCGATACGCTCAAGCGCAAGCAGTTCGTCAAGGGTATGGAGGAGCTTGCCCAAGAGGGTGCCATCCAGATCTTCCGCGAGCTGGGTGCCGGCATGGAAAGCGTCATTGTGGGCGTGGTCGGCGTGCTGCAGTTTGAGGTGCTCGAGCGCCGCCTCAAGGCTGAGTACCGTGTTGAGGTTCGTCGCCAGCCGCTGCCCTATACGGACATCCGCTGGATCCAGAACGACCCCGACACCATCGATATCCCGGGCCTTTCGCTCACGCGCGACACGTTGCGCGTCGAGGACATGCGCGGCGGTAAGCTGCTGTTGTTCACGAGCCCGTGGAACGTGGATTGGGCAACCGACCACAACCCCGACCTTATCCTGTCGGAGTTTGGCAACGTGGCCTTTTAACGCATCGGCGCGGTGGCCTTGCGGGGCTGCCGCGCCGTTTGCTTGCCTGATGCCGTGTGAGCGGCTATCATACCCACCGTCGTCTCAAGACCGGGGCGTCCGAGCAGTTCGGGTCCGATATCCTGCTCGTTAAACCTAAAACCAAAGGAGTACATAATGATCAAGAAGGTCATGGAGGACTACAAGGTCCTGTTGCGGAGCATTCCCGCGGCAACGGTTTCGCTGTTTTTCGTGAGCGTCATCATGATGAACCTGCTGGCCAACAAAGAGCTCATCAGCCTGCCGTATCTGGCGCTCGACTGTGGCTTTGTGGTGAGCTGGGTTTCGTTTTTGTGCCAGGACATGATCTGCAAGCGCTTTGGCGCCAAGGCATCCATCAAAATCTCTATCCTCGCGCTGCTGGTCAACCTGGCCGTGAGTCTGTGCTTTTGGGCATGCTCGCTCACGCCCGGCATGTGGGGCGCCTACTACGACACTGGCATGATCGAGGTCAACACTGCCCTTAACGCCACCATCGGCGGCACCTGGTACGTGGTGCTGGGCTCTTCGCTGGCAATGCTCGTTTCTGCCGTGGTTAACTCCACGCTCAACCAGTCGCTCGGCCGCATGCTCAAAAAGAATAACTTTGCGAGCTTCGCCTTCCGCTCCTATGTGTCCACGGGTGTCGGCCAGTTTATCGACAACCTGGTCTTTGCCATTGTGGTGAGCCACACGTTCTTTGGTTGGACCTGGGTGCAGGTCCTTATGTGCTCGCTGACCGGCGCTGTTGCCGAGCTGCTGTGCGAGGTTTTCCTGAGCCCCGTGGGCTACAAGGTCGTGCGCGGCTGGGAGCGCGAGAATGTGGGCTCCGAGTACCTCGAGCGCCACGCAACCGCCTAAGGAGCAAGTATGCGGGTTTTGATCACGGGCGCTTCGGGCGGTATCGGAGCCGCATGCGTGCAGCGCTTTTTGGACGAGGGCCACGAGGTCGTGGGCTTTGATCTGCTGCCGGCGGTGATCGAACACGAGCGCTACCGCCATCTGATCGTTGATGTTCGCGAGCCGGACGCGTTTCCAGACGATCTTGAACCCCAGGTGATCGTGAACGTTGCCGGTACGCAGGATTCGGCTGACGACATCGCCGCCAACCTGTATGGCACCATCAACGTGACCGAGCGCTACGCCTTTGCGGGGGAGGGGCTTGCCGCCAAGCCGGCGCCGGCTATCAAATCCGTGGTCAATGTGGGGTCGGCGAGCGGGCATACGGGATCGGAGTTTCCTGCCTATGCTGCCAGCAAGGGCGGCGTTATCGCCTACACCAAGAACCTTGCAAACCGCCTGGCACCGCAGGCCATTGCCAACAGTGTGGACCCGGGCGGCGTTATCACGCCGCTCAACCGTTGCGTGATGGAAGACGAACACCTGTGGAACCAGATTATGGAGCTCACGCCGCTTAAGCGCTGGGCCACCGCCCAAGAGATCGCCGAGTGGATCTACTTTGTGGGCGTGACCAACCGGTTTATGACCGGGCAGAGTCTGCTAATCGATGGCGGCGAGGCCGGCCGCACACAATTTATTTGGCCCGAATAGGAAATGCGCCCGATGGAAAGCCGTCGGGCGCATTTTTGATGTATCGACTTTTAGCCGAGGCAAGTCCAGTTGACGGGGGTCGAGCCGTGCTGTTCGAGTAGCTGATTGGCTGCCGAGAAGGGACGCGACCCCATAAAGGCGGGGAGTTCTGCCGTGGCACGGTTGGCCGAAAGCGGCGAGGGGTGCGTAGAGGCCAGGCAGAACTTGCCGGTTGCCTTGCCCGCGCCGGTTGCGGCGAGCTTGCCTTCAACCATCTGCTGGGCAAAGCGACCCCATGCCAAAAAGACGACCGACTGGGGCAGCTGGCAGCAGCGTTCGATAACGTAGTCGGTGAGCGTGCTCCAGCCCAGTTTGGCGTGCGAGTTGGCGGCATGCTCGCGCACGGTGAGCGTAGTGTTGAGGAGCAGGACGCCCTGCTGTGCCCATGGTGTCAAGTCTCCCGTGGCGGGGATGGGGCAACCCAGATCGGCTTTGAGTTCCTTATAGATGTTGCGCAGGCTCGGCGGCAACTTGGTTTGCGTTGCGGGGACCGAGAACGACAGCCCCATGGCCTGGTTGGGTCCGTGATAGGGGTCTTGACCTAAGATGACAACCTTGACCTGGTCGGCCGGCGTGTAGGCGAGGGCATTGAGGATGTCGTCTTGTGCCGGGTAGATGGTCTGTTCGGCACGCAAGAGGGCGATGCGCTCGAGCAGCTGGTTCGTAGTGTCACGTACCGGCTGCGGCGCATCGCCCAACCAAGTTGCTATGTTGCGGTCGCGGGTCGCGGTGTCCATGGGGCTCCTTTATGGCAGATGCTCTGTTGGCATCTATTGTAAAGGCGCACCGGTTGCCTTTATGCCACGGCTGTATGAAGAGCGGGGTCTACGAGACGTGCTCGGGCGCTCCTGCCATGCGAGCCTGTTCATGTGCGCGGAGGCGCGGAAGCTCGACGGTTGCCACCATGACGCCGGTTAGGATGAGGGCGGCGCCAAAGAAGGCGATGGGGCTCAGGACCTCGCCAACCAAGAAGAACGAAAAGACAGCGGAGCAGACCGGCTCAAGCGAGAAGGCGAAGCCGGTGGTCTCGGCGGGTACGTGGGGCTGCACGAGCGTCTGGGTGATAAAGCCGTAGGCAGAGCAGATGAGTGCGAGCGCGACGACGACTACGACCTCGCCCGGCGTGCCGGGAAGCGTGAAACCGCCAAAGGTGAATGCCGCGACGCCCGAGAACAAACCGCCAAAGCCTAGCTGCCAAACGCCCAGAGCCAGCGGATCGACTTCTTCGACAAAGCGCTTGGCCACGATAATGTGGCTGGCATAGATAAAGGCCGAGAGCAGCATGATGATTGCGCCGGGATTCAGGCTGGTAAAGTCGGCGCCCGAGAGCAGCAGCATGCCGCAGGTGACGATGGCCGTGCCGATGAGCACCTTGCGCTCGGGGGCGCGACGCAGCAGGGCGGCGTTGGCAAACGGCACGATCACGACCGTCAGGCTCTGCAAAAAGCCGGCGGTGGAGGCGGAGGTGAGGCTGGAGCCCAGGCACATGCAGGTGAGCTCGGTTGCCATAATGGCGCCGATGATGGCGGCGCGGACCATAAGGTTACGGTTGATGCGCAACGCGTGCTTGTGGAAGAGCAGCAGGCAAGCCGCAAAGGCGATGAGGCAGCGCAGCGCGACGATGCTCGTGGCGTTCATGCTGTCCATGCCGATCTTCATAAGGGGATACGAAAAGCCCCATGCGACGGGAACGGAAAATGAGAGCGCGATTGCTTTTTTGCGATCCATGGGACTCCTTTTGTTACAGAACGGTTTCGCAAAAAGGATTCTGCTCCCAGATGTGGATGTAGTAAAGCGAATGTATCTTCAGTATGATTAAGAAATGCTAATGTTGACAGAAAAAGCCCTGGCAAAACGTTTTACGGCAACATCGATGGGGAGGCACGATGGCATCGCGGTATCAGATTGTATGTATGGTGGTCGATTGCGGCAGTCTGAAACGTGCGGCGGACGAGCTGGGCTATACGCAAAGTGCGGTGAGCCAGGCCGTCAAGGCGCTCGAGCGCGAGCTGGGTACCACGCTTATCGAGCGCGGTAAGCAGGGTGTGTCGCTTACGCGCGATGGCAAGCAGTATCTGCCGTATCTGCGACAGATCGTAACTGCCGAGGCCGAGCTTGAGGGCAAACGTCAGGAGTTGCTGGGACTCTCCTCGACTGATATTCGTATCGCGACGTTTACCAACGTGAGTCGTACCGTGCTGCCGCGTGTGATCCGCGACTTTGGTGCGCTGCACCCGGGCGTACGCTTTACCCTCAAGCAGGGCGATTACACGCGCAACGCTCAATGGGTGCACGATGGCGTGGTTGACTTTTGCTTTACGGCGCGCGGGTTTACCGCTGGGCTCGAGAAGCGCGTGGTCTATCACGACGAGTTGGTGGCATTGTTGCCGACCGCGCATCCGCTGACGGCAAAGGAAAAGGTGACACTTGCCGACCTGGCGTCCGAGCCGTTTGTGCTGCTGGATGAGGGCGAACAGAGCCTGGTGCTTGATGCGTTTGCGGCGCATGGGCTGTCGCCACACGTGACGAGTGAGGTAACCGACGACTACACCATCATGGCGATGGTGGAGGAGGGCCTAGGCGTGAGTATGCTGTATCGTCGTACCGTTGAGGGCATGCGGGCCGATATTCGTGTACGTCCCATCGTGCATGCTCCCTCGCGCGACGTGGTGGCAGCTTGGCGTAGCTGGGATACCATGCCTATCGCCACGAGGCGTTTTATCGACTATATGAGCTCGCATATTGTCAATTAATGACTGGCGTGGTGTTGAGTGCGGTGTTTAGCGGGCTGTCGCTTTGGCTTGGGTGGCGCGATAGGCGCGTGCCGGGTGGCAAAGTAGTACCGCCACGACCATAAAGAACGCCGTGGTGCCCAGGCTGATGGGGTAGACCATCATAATGTTCGCAAAGGTGCGGAAGTGCGGGAACACGCAGAATACCCAATAGAAGCGGATGCCGCAGACGCAGATCATGGTGATGAGGGCGGGCGTGAGCGAGATACCAAAGCCGCGCAGGTAGCCTGACATGTTTTCGTAGAACATGCTAAAGGCATACGCCGGGAAGATCGAACACACGCGGATATAGCCGATCGAGACGATGTTGGGATCGCTGTTAAAGAGCGACAAGATCTCGCGCCCCAGGCCGACAATAATGATGATCGTGGTGAGTGCAACGATACCGCCTTCGACCAGGCAGACCTTGAGCGTTTTGGTGCAGCGGTCGATCTGGCGGGCACCGTGGTTTTGTCCCACAAAGGTGGTGCAAGCCTGGCTAAAGCTGTTGAGCAGGTTGTAGCATACGTACTCCAAGCTCATAGCGGCGCTCGATGCCGCCATGACCTCGGTGCCCAGGCTGTTGATGGCAGACTGGATGATGATGTTGGCGACGGCAAAGACGGCGCTCTGGATGCCGGCGGGCAGGCCGATCTTGACGATGCGCTTGAGGGCGACGGGGTCGATAGCCAGGTCGCGTGGGGTGACGTGGACGACGGAGTCGGTCTTGAGCAGGCGGATAAAGAGCGTAGCGGCGCTGACGGTGTAGGCGATGGCGGTGGCGATGGCGACGCCCGCGACACCCCAGTGGAGCACAGGGACAAAGATGAGATCCAGGCCAATGTTGAGGACGGTGGACACGGCAAGCGCCTGCAGCGGCATGCGAGTGATGCCGACGGAGCGGAAGATCGCGGCCTCAAAGTTGTAGAGCAAGATCGAGGGCAGGCTGAGCAAAAAGACGCGCAGGTAGAGCGAAGCGAGCGGCATGGTTTCGGAGGGAACGTTGAGGGCGGCGAGCATGGGCTCGGCAAAGATCTCGCCCAGCGCGATGACGACAAAGCCCACAAGTGCCATAAGAATCGAGGTATGGACGGCGCGTTTGACCATGTTCTGATCGTTGCGGCCGATAGCGTTGGCGATGACTACGTTGGAACCAAGCGACATACCAATAAACAGGTTGAGCATAAGACTGGTAAGCGGAACATTGGAGCCGACCGCCGCCATGGCGAGGGTTCCCTGGTCGCCCGAGAAGTTACCGATGATGACCGTGGCGATGAGGTTCGACAGCTGCTCCAAGATGCTCGTGGCGGCCACGGGGAAGGCGAACAGGGGAATATTGCGCCAAAGCGATCCGGTGGTCATATCGATGTGCTTAGATGCGGTATCAGCCATACGCTCTCAATCTCTAACATGCTCTTTCGTGCTTATTTGCGCAGACGATGATACTCCTAATCGACTAGTCGTTGGGGGCGTTCTTAAACGACTAGTTATTCAAGAACGTCTCCAATGACTAGGTGGGGGAGGCGTGAGACAATGGTGAGCGTTGTGTTGTTCACGCTAAGGAGTTGCCATGTTGTTGTGTCCCGTTTGCCATGAGCCGCTGGTGGACAATGAGCGCGGTGCTGCATGCGCGGGCGGACACCGGTTTGACCGTGCGCGCGAGGGCTATCTATATCTGCTGCGCTCGTCCAAGAGCGGCGACTCCATGGGCGATCCCAAGTCGCAGGCACGCAGCCGTCGTGACTTTCTGAACCGTGGATACTACGCGCCGTTGCGCGATGCGATGGTCGAGCTGGTGCGCAAGCAGGTGTCTGGGCGTGCCGCGTCCACAGGTGGTCCCATGACGCTGCTCGATATTTGCTGCGGCGAGGGCTATTACACGAGTGCCATGGGCGCGGTACCGGGCGTGGACGCTTACGGGTTCGACTTGGGCAAAGAGATGGTACGCCTGGCCGCCAAGCGCGGCGATGCGACCTATTTTGTGGCCAACATGAAGGATATCCCCGTGGCCGATGGCGCCTTCGATATGGTGGCCGAACTCTTTGCCCCCTTTAACGAACGCGAGTTTGCCCGCGTGCTGGCGCCGGAGGGCTCGCTCTACACCGTGGTGCCAGGTGCCCGTCATCTCTTTGGGCTTAAAGAGGTGCTCTACGACACGCCGTACCTTAACGATGAGAAACTGCCGAAGACTACCGAGCTCGAGTTGGTCGGAACGCAGCGGGTGTCTGCGAATATTACGCTCCAGACCCAGGCCGATATCGAGGCGGTGTTCCAGATGACGCCGTACTACTACCGCACGCGCCCTGCCGACAAAGAGCGCCTGGCAAACCTGGAAACGCTCCAGACCGATATCGACTTCATCATCGCCGAGTACCGTCACAGCTAACAACCTGCCAAAAAGGGACAGGTTTATTTTGGCAGGTTTTATCTTGTCAAACGTAAAGGGCCGACCGCGGAGATGCGCGATCGGTCCTTTTTAGTTGTTTGGCTGCAGAGGTTATGAAAAGCGAGCGCTTACAGGCGGTCCTTGTTCTCGGCCTTAACGGCGTGTGCCTGCTGAACAAAGAACAGGTCGTAGACCACGATGACAAAGGCGCCATAGTTGATGGCGTCACCGCCAAACGCGGGAAGCGTGAGAACCGCCTTGGCAAGCGTGGCGACCGCGGCAACAATACCGAGCTTAAACGCACCGTCTACCTGCGAAGGCTTGTTTGCACCCTTGATGCCCGCAACGCCCGCGGCGAGATCGATGAGGCCCTTGGCGATAATCACGGCCGCGGCGAGCATAGCATTCGATCCGTAGGTTGACTCGAGCTTGCCGGTCGCGATGCCGGCGATTCCAGTGACGAGACTGGCGATGCCCAAAACAAAATAGATGAGGGCAAGGATTTTGAGTGTCTTGCGAGCGGCGCTCATAGCTGGTCCTTTCGATGCGGGCGCGGAGAATCCGTCGCACCCAGGTTACGGCACATATCGTGAAGCACATTGTAGTTCAACGGGGCGATGCATGCGTTTGAAAGCGTCTCTTGCCTGTACGGTCCAACCTTTCAAAAAGGAAAGCTGGTCGTAAGTCAAATCGATGGCAGCGTATGCGCGGCGCTGCGATGATGGGTCCATGGTAAGAGCTGGTCTCAAGGAGGAGCCATGATGTACGGAGCAGGGCAAGTGCATGAGCCGCGGTCGTTGGGAAGGCGCATGGGTGATTCTGTGATCGCTGCCGTGTGCACGGGATTGATGGCGGTGCTTTGCATTGGGATGCTGTGGGCCATGTCGCATGTGGGACAATAGCGGACGGTTGGGTGCCGACATAAACGGCGCTCACGTATTCGTTTTGCTTGTTAAGGAGTACCCATGGACGTCGTCGATCCCTTTTCTATTGCTCGGGCCGCGGGGCTTGAGCTGACCGGGACGTCCGAGGGCCTCACGCTCACCGACGGCACGATGGAACTGCGTGCCGATTTTACTCGCATGCTTCCGCGGCTCAAGCAGGGCCGTCTGCAGCAAGAGCTGCTGGTAAAGGCTGCGCGCGCAAAAGGCATCGAGAGCCCATGGGCGATTGACGCCACGGCGGGCTTTGGCGAGGATTCGCTGCTGCTGGCGGCCGCGGGTTTTACCGTCGATCTGTATGAGCAGGATTGCGTGATCGCGGCGCTCCTCAAGGATGCCTTGGATCGGGCGGCGGATGATCCGGCGCTTGCGGCTGCCGTGGCGCGCATGCGCTTACATGCGGGCGAGGACAGCATTGCCGGGCTTCGCCATGTAGCTGAGCTGATCGAGCGGGGCGAGTTCGCGGCTCCCGACGTGGTGTATCTGGACCCCATGTTTCCCGAGCGCACCAAGAGCGCGGCGGTGAAAAAGAAGTTCCAACTTTTGCATCATCTGGAACAGCCGTGTGCCGATGAGGAGGCGCTGGTCGAAGCAGCGCTTGCGGTGCACCCGCGCAAGGTCGTTATCAAGCGACCGGTGAAGGGGCCACTGCTTGCCGGCGTTAAGCCGAGCTATCAACTTGCGGGCAAGGCCGTTCGTTACGATGTTTTGGTGCCGCCGCGCCCGTAGCTTTCGTGCGATGGCCGGCGCTCCGTCAGTGCCGTGCCGATGCGGGGTCTATTTCCAAGGGTGCGATGTCAGGTGCCAGCCACCGCAGTATTCGCATTTGTAGCAGGCCAAACCACGCCGCCCGCGGTTTTCGCAGTCGGCCATAACTGCCTCGGCCTCGGCGCGCGTGTCGTAACGGTTTTTGCGCTCGCACGACTTGTAGCGCCAGACTTCATCGCGCTCGGCGTTCAGGGCGTCGCGGCGCTCGTCCTCGCGTGCAAACAGGTCGCTCATATCGCCGCCGGTGGCAGTGCTCAAAAACTCGCTTTTAGCTTTTGACCAGGCGGCTCGCTTTTTGCTTCCCATCTGCTTCGTGCCCCTCTCCAAACGCTGGTATCATTGCCCAATCAAAGTGATACCAATAAACGTGAGGTCGCCGCGTGATGATCAGAAAAACCCTCGATACCGACATTCCCGCCGTCATGGCTATCTATGACGCGGCCCGCGCCTTTATGCGCGCGCATGGCAACGCCACGCAGTGGCCCGAGGGCACGCCTTCTGCCGAGCAGCTGGCTGCCGATATCGCTGCTGGTGGCAGCTATGTGTGTGAAGTCGACGGCCGCGTGGTGGCGACGTTTGCCTTTTTACCGGGCCCGGACGAGTGCTATGACGTAATTGAGGACGGTCAATGGCGTAGCGACACTCCGTACGCCGTGCTGCACCGTGTGGCATCCGACGGCACCGTGCACGGTATCGCGGCTGCGATGTTTGCCTTTGCCAAGGAGCGTGCCGATCACCTGCGCATCGACACGCATCAGGACAACCTGCCCATACAGGGCGCGAGCCTCAAGGCGGGGTTTGAGCGCGCCGGCATCGTGTATGTGTCCGACGGTACCCCGCGCGTGGCGTTTGACTGGCTGCGCGAGGCGTAAGAGCAGGGGCGCGTGTCAACAATTTGCACGAACGAAAATGGCCCCGGGTGGGGCCATTTTCGTTCGCTGGCTGTTTTGCAAGCCGGCTTTCGCAAGGCGCGAACCTACGAAAATCGCCGCGCGGCAACGCAGGGCGATGAGCTCGGTCGGGGGATAGGGCCCGCTTCGCCCGCCGGCCCGTAAATTGTATCATCCAGTGTAGAACGAGGACGCCCGTTGCCGCGTGCGATGGGCTTGCAATAAGAGGAGAGCCATGTCGAAGCAAGCGGTCGTTGGAATCTTGGCGCATGTCGATGTCGGCAAGACCACGTTGGCCGAGGCCATGCTATTCAACGCGGGCCGCATTCGCAAGCGCGGCCGCGTGGACAATGGCGATTCGCATCTGGATACGAACGAGATTGAGCGAGAGCGCGGTATTACGATCTTCTCGTCGCAGGCTGTGCTCGACCATGGCGATACTCACGTCATGCTCGTGGATGCGCCGGGACATGTCGATTTTTCTGCCGAGGCGGAGCGCACGCTGCGCGCACTCGACTACGCGATTTTGGTTGTGGGCGCCAACGACGGCGTGCAGGGGCATACCGAAACCCTGTGGCGCCTGCTTGCGCGCTATGACATCCCGACATTCATCTTTATCAATAAGATCGATCTTGAGAACCCTGGTCGCGATGCGCTGCTGACGCAGCTCGGCCAGCGTCTTTCCGAGGGCTGTCTGGATGCCGAAGATTTGCTGGCGGGCGGCGCTGTGCAAGAGGATGCTGCGGCGTTGGACGAGGTGGCGCTCGATGAGTTTCTTGAAGTAGGCGAGTTGTCTGCCGAAACGTTGTCGCGGCTCGTCGCGGAGCGCAAGCTGTTCCCCTGCTTTGCCGGCTCGGCGCTCAAAGACCAAGGCGTGGCGGAGTTACTCGACGGTATGTGTGCTTTGATGCGCGAGCGGGTATGGTCCCAGGAGTTCGCCGCGCGCGTCTATCGCGTGAGTCGTGGAGACCGTGGTGAGCGCCTTGCCTGGGTTAAGGTGACGGGCGGTGTGCTGCGTGCAAAACAGGTGATTGAGGGGCGCTCCGGTGTCGAGGCATGGGAGCAAAAGATCGATCAGGTCCGTATCTATAACGGCGAGAAGTACGAGCTTGTCCAAGAAGTTGCTGCTGGCGGCATCTGCGCTGTGACGGGCCTTGCGCACGTTCACCCGGGTGATGCCTTGGGCGCGGAGCCCGCGGGCGATGCGCCTGTCATAGCGCCGGTTCTCACCTATACGGTGCTTCCGGGCGAACACGATGTCCATGCGGTGTTCAAAGCGCTGACTGAGTTGGCGGACGAGGATCCCATGCACGGCGTAAGCTGGAATACGCATCTTGAGCAGATTCATTTGCAGTTGATGGGCGCCGTGCAACTCGAGGTCGTGCAGCGGGTGCTGGGCGATCGCTTTGGCCTTTCGATTGATTTTGAGTCTGGCGGCATTCTCTATAAGGAGACTATTTCGCAGCCGGTCGAGGGCGTGGGCCACTTTGAGCCACTGCGCCACTATGCCGAGGTGCATCTACGCCTGGAGCCGTTGCCAGCGGGTTCGGGCGTGCAGTTTGGCACCGTGACCTCGACCGACGAGCTCGATCTTAACTGGCAGCGTTTGGCGCTCACCAACGCCATGGAGCGCGATCACCTGGGCGTGCTGACCGGCTCGCCCATCACCGATGCGCGCATTACGCTTACGGGCGGCCGTGCGCATGCCAAACACACCGAGGGCGGCGATTTTCGCCAGGCCACGTACCGCGCGATTCGCCAGGGTTTGATGCAGGCGCGTGAGGCCGGCGCGGCGGTGCTGTTGGAGCCGTGGTACCGCTTTGAGCTCGAGGTGCCGGGGGAGTGCGTGGGCCGGGCGCTCTCGGATGCCACGCGCATGGGTGCCGAGTACGAGCCGCCGACGATAACAGGCGACCGGGCGAAGCTTGCGGGTCGCGTGCCGGCATCCGAAGTGCAGGATTATGCGCTGGAGGTGGCTGCCTACACGAGCGGTCGCGGTCATCTGTACCTGGAGTTCGCCGGCTATTCGGCTTGCCATGATGCCGAGCGCGTAATCGAGACGGCCGCCTATGAGCCCGAGGCCGATCTGCCCAACACGCCCGACTCGGTCTTTTGCTCTCACGGCGCCGGTTACACGGTCAAATGGTACGACGTCCCCGAGGCAGCCCACGTAAAGGTCGATCCCTCCACCTTCCGCCCCTGGCGAGCAGCAGACGCAGAGTTCTTCTGCCATAGGTGATAGAAGGGCGGCCTCTTTGTCACCTGCTGTTGGTATAACTCGGTATAAGTTGGTATAACTATAGGCAGCGTTTGCCAATCCGAGGAGGCCGACATGAATCCAAATCCCTTTAAGCCCACGGCTGGCAAGCGGCCTCCGATACTCATCGGCCGCGAGTCGGTCATCGAAGATTTCGAGGAAGGGCTCGATAACGGCGCCGGAGCGCCGGGCAGGCTCATGCTCATTACGGGAAACCGTGGCTGCGGCAAGACGGTTCTCCTGCGGGAGCTGCAACGTCTGGCCAGCGAGCGCGGATGGGCGGTTGTCTCCGATTCCGCTTCTCTTGGCTTATGTGATCGCTTGGCCGACGCGCTTCGCTCGAATAGGCCCGTTGTGACGTCAATGGAATTCGGTTCGTCGTTTGGCCGGATGTCGGTCGAGGCGGCGCGAGCAAAGGGCGAAACGTTGCGAGGGCTGGTCAACGAGCGCCTTAAGAAGCTCGGTCCAGGCAAGGGCATACTGTTTGCGATTGACGAGGCGCAATCTGCGTCTATCGAGGAACTAGCGGCTCTTGCCGTTCTCTATCAGCAGGTGCTCGGAGACCAGGATGCCACGGGATTGCCCGATAGCGACCAGCGCGGTCTTGCGCTGGTGTTCGCAGGCTTACCCAGTATGGTTGACGATCTGCTCGAAGAGCCGAGCGTGACGTTTTTGCGGCGTGCCCAGCAGCGTACGCTGGGGGCGATATCCTTGCCCAAGGTGCGTGATTCATATATCCAGACGGTCAAAGACGCTGGTCTTTACGTTGACACGGAGACGGCGGACCTTGCGGCACACAGGAGCATGGGGCATCCCTATATGGTTCAGCTGGTGGGCTATTACATGTGGCGCTCTGCTGTCCGGCGTGGCTCGCAAGTCATCGAAAGGCACGATGTCGAGGATGGCCATGCGGATGCCGTCTCCGAGTTCTACGAAGCGGTTGACGCACCTCTGTATTACGGGCTGCGCAGTCCACAGCGCCTCTTTATCGAGGCCATGGCGGTTGACGAGGGCAAACCGACTCGCATGGCGGATATCATTGAGCGTTGCGATCGCACCCAGAGCTGGGCGAGTAAATATCGCGCAAGCTTGATTCGCGGGCGAGTCATCGAGGTTGCCGGATACGGCCTCGTCCGGTTTGCCGTGCCCATGCTGGGCGCGTACATTCGAGATCGCATTTTATGGCATGAGTAGGGTGATAAAGGTGACGGAACAGAAGATGAGCCCGCGGGCTATCGAGGTGCGTGGCGCGCGTGTACATAACCTCAAGGACATCGATATCGATATTCCGCTGGGAAAGCTCGTGGGTATTGCCGGCGTGTCGGGTTCGGGCAAGAGTTCGCTGGCGCTGGGGATTCTTTATGCCGAGGGCTCGCGTCGCTACTTGGAAGCACTCAGCACCTATACTCGACGTCGTCTAACGCAGGCCGAACATGCCCAGGTGGACGAGGTATTGCACGTACCGGCGGCGCTCGCGCTACACCAGCGTCCGAGCGTGCCGGGCGTGCGTTCTACCTTTGGCACCATGACCGAGCTCAACAATAGCCTGCGTCTGCTCTTTAGCCGTTGCGCCCATCACGTATGCCCGCATTGCGGGGCGCGTTTGGAGCCGAGCCTTAACGTGGCCGCAGGCCTGTCGCTCACGTGTCCGGCATGCGGCCGCGAGTTCTACGCGCCGAGTGCCGAGGATTTGGCTTTCAATAGCGGCGGTGCATGTCCCACCTGCGGCGGCACCGGTGTCATGCGCGAGGTGGACGAGGCGAGCCTGGTACCCGACGAGTCAAAGACTATCAACGAAGGCGCGGTGCTTCCCTGGGGTACGCTCATGTGGGATCTGATGAAGCAAGTGGCCGGCGAGATGGGCGTGCGTACCGACGTGCCGTTTAACCAGCTCACGCCTCAAGAGCGCGACATCGTGTTCCACGGCCCGGCGGTTAAGAAGCACATTCTTTACGTTCCCAAAAACGGCGAGGGTGCCACGCCGCTCGACTTCACCTATTACAACGCCGTCTATACCGTCGAGAATGCGCTCGCCAAGGTCAAGGACGATAAGGGCTTAAAACGCGTTGCGCGCTTTTTGCGCGAGGGCCCATGCCGTGATTGCGGTGGCACGCGTCTCTCCGAGGCAGCGCGCCAGCCCCAGGTGCGCGGTATCAATCTGTCACAGGCGGCGGCCATGACGCTTGGTGATGCGATTGAGTGGGTGCGCGGGGTGCCCGCATCCTTGCCGCCCGAGATGCGGCCCATGGCAGTGGATATCTGCGATTCGTTTTTGGGCACGGCTCGTCGTCTGGTCGACCTGGGTCTCGATTACCTTTCGCTCGATCGCGCCGGTGCCACGCTCTCCACGGGTGAGCGTCAGCGCGTGCAGCTCGCCCGCGTGGTGCGCAACCGATCGACGGGTGTGCTTTATGTACTGGACGAGCCCTCAATTGGCCTGCATCCTGCCAATGTCGACGGTCTGGTGGGTGTGATGCGCGACCTAGTGGGCGACGGCAACACCGTGGTTGTTGTCGACCACGATACGCGCGTGTTGGCGGAGGCTGATTATCTGGTTGAGATGGGTCCCGTTGCCGGAGCAGGCGGCGGCAATGTGATCGCCGCTGGTACGGTGGACGAGGTCGAACAATCGCAGGGCAGCCGCATCGCACCGTTTTTGCGCGCAGACCCCAAGCGTTTGCGCCCGCGGGTGGCTGACGACGAAATGTTCGATCAAGGCCATATCCGCATGGCGACCGATGCCATCCATACCGTCAAACCGCTCGAAGTCGATATACCGCGCGGTCGCCTTGTCACGGTGACGGGCGTTTCGGGTTCGGGCAAGACAACCCTGGTGCTCGAGACGCTCATCCCTGCACTCAAGGCTCAGGCAACTGGCGCGCGCCTGCCAAGCCATGTGCGCTGGGTTGACGCCGAGGGCATCGCACGCGCCAACCTGATTGACGCCACGCCCATCGGCGCCAACGTGCGCTCGACGGTGGCGACTTATGCCGACATCCATGATGAGCTGCGCCGCGCCTTCGCCCGTACGTCTGAGGCCAAGGCAGCCGGCTACAAGGCAGGCGCCTTTAGCTACAACACCGGCGCCTTGCGCTGCCCTACGTGCGACGGCACGGGCTCGATATCACTCGACGTGCAGTTTTTGCCCGATGTCGAGATCGTCTGCCCGGCATGTCGCGGCTCACGTTATGCAGACGCGGCTTCGCATATCCATCGCGAGGGCAAGGACGGGAGCTTGCTTACGTTGCCGCAGCTCATGGATATGAGTGTGGATGAGGCCATCGACGCCACACTGGGACTCAAGAAGGTTCAGACGCGCTTGCAGACCTTGCACGACCTGGGCTTGGGTTATCTCACGCTCGGTGAACCCACGCCGGCGCTTTCGGGCGGCGAGGCACAGCGTCTTAAGCTTGCGAGCGAGATGGGCCGCGTGCAGGACGATGCCGTATTCGTATTCGACGAGCCCACGATCGGCCTACATCCGCTCGATGTTCAGGTGTTGCTGAGTGTGTTCGACGGCCTTGTTGCCAAGGGCGCCACGGTTGTCGTGATCGAACACGATCTCGACCTTATCCGTAACGCCGATTATGTGATCGACATGGGCCCGGGCGGTGGCGACGCCGGCGGGCAAATCGTCTGCGCCGGCACGCCGGGCGACATCGCAGCCTGCTCCAAGAGCATTACCGGTCGCTACCTATAACCGAATGTGACAAAGGGATAGCCCCTTTGTCACATTCCCGGGAAGGCTGTCTGGCGCAGGGCCTCGTAGAGGACGATGGCGGCGCTGTTGGAAAGGTTGAGTGCGCTGATGCGGTAGTCGTCCGGGTCGATGAAGTTACCGCAGATGTCCTGCCGAAGGATGGCTTCGTGACCGTCCTCGGTATGCCCGAGCGATTCCTCGTGGGCTTCCCATGCCTCGGCGTTATCGAGCGAGTCGCAATCGCGCAGCATGGGGATGCGCTCGCAGCGTTCGGGCGCCGCGGCAAGCAGTGGCTCGGGAATGCCCGAGCTCTCGCTGCCAAAGACCAAGTAGTCGCCATCGCGGTAGGTACTCTGCGCATAGGTGCGGCGTGCTTTTTTGGTCAGCAGATGCAGGCGACCATCAGCGGGGGAGAGACCGTTGCGCGCAAGGAAATCCTCCCAGCCGGCATAGGTCGTCACGTCCAAGTTTTGCCAGTAGCCCAGACCGGCGCGACGCACCGTCTTGTCATCGAGCGAAAAGCCCAGCGGCTCCACCAGATGCAAGCGGGCGCCGGTGACCACGCAGGTACGGCCGATATTGCCCGTATTGGCCGGAATCTCGGGCGCATACAGCACGATGTTGAACATGAATCTCCTTGGCTCAGAACGAAAAACCACCACAAAGGGGACAGGCACCTTTGTGGTGGTTTAACAGGTAAAGGGAAACGTTGTCTAGGCGCGGTGCCAGTCGGTCAGGCAGGCATCGAGGGAGGCGATGAGCGCATCCTTGTCCATGTGACGGCCGATGATGCACAGGCTCGTCATGCGGTCGCCCGTCTCGTTGTCCCAAATCTGCATGATTTCGGGGTTCTCGTCGATGATCTTCTGCTTCTCGCCCTCGGGCGCCGAGTCGACAAATAGGCCGTTCTCCATCAGGCGCATCTGGTGGCCGGCCTGCTCAAACATGTAGCACATGTCCGGATCGCCGGTCTGCCACAGCGGACCCTTGACGCGAATGACCTCGTCGGGCCACTCCTGCTCAACAAAATCGGTGAACTTCTGCAGGTCAAACGGCTTGCGGCGCGAGTACACAAAGGTCTCGATGTCGTACTCGAGCACCTCGGGGTCGTCGTGCTCCTCGGGATGCTCCATGGCCTCGATCCAGGCGGCGGAGTTGTAGGCGCGCATAAAGTCGAAGCGGTCGGTATCGAGCAGCTCCTCCATGGGGACCTCGCCGTTTTGGGCCTCGACGATCACGGCGTCTTTCTGCAGGCTGCGCACGATGGCCTTGAGCTCGGCGATCTGCTCAGGGCTCACGGTATCGGTCTTGTTGAGGATCAGCGTGGAGCAGAACTCGATCTGCTGGATGAGCAGGCTCTCGATGTCGTCCTCGTCGATATCCTCAGCCAGCAGGTCGCGACCGCCGTTGAACTCGTCGTACATGCGGGCACAGTCGACCACGGCCACGATGTTGTCGAGCGCGAGCTTAGGCTCGCCGCCCACCTTGGCCTCGTCGCAGAAGCTCGAGATGGTGTAGGCGATGGGGATGGGCTCGCAAATGCCCGAGGCCTCGATGATGATGTAATCGAAGTTGCCCGAATCGGCGATGCCCTGCAGCTGGTTAGCAAGGTCGTCCGAAAGCGTGCAGCAAATGCAGCCGTTGGTGAGCGGGATGAGGTCGTCGGTCTCGGAAAGGCCGCCGTCGGCGATGAGGCTGGCGTCCACATTGATCTCGCCAATATCGTTGACGATCACGGCGGCGCGGATACCGCCGTCGTTAGCGAGGATGTGGTTGAGCAGCGTGGTCTTGCCGGCACCGAGGTATCCGGTAAGCATGATGATTTTCACGGGTTTGTTGGGCATGTGCCCTCCTTTGTTAGACATGGCTTACAGTTGAATCATATGCCAAACGCCTGCTCTTATACCCACGCGCCGGCAAATAACACAGGCTACTCCCAGGCTCCCCATACATCGGGGCAATAACCGACGGTGGCCTTTTTGCCGTTGCGCACGATGGGCTCGGCCAAGACCTGCTGGTTCTCGAGCAGCTTGTCGAAGCGCTGACTGGGGGTAAGGTGCTGAATGAGTGCGAGCGTCTCCTCGTCCTTAGCCTTGGGGTTGAGCAGCTTGTCGATGCCGCCGACCGCCTGCATCACGCTCGTGAGCTCGCCCTTGCTCATCTCCTTTTCCTTAAGGTCAATAAACTGCACCTTAATGCGGCGTTCTTTGAAGAAACGCTGCGCTTTCTTGGTGTCGAACGACTTCTTAGTTCCGAAGATTTGAATATTCATGGCTCCGCCGCTCTATCGAATGAAGTTGGTCGTTGCGCGATCGGCTTCGGGCGCGTTGATACCGGCGGCCCGTCCTGCCTCGATGCAACGCAGGAGCCAGGCCATGTTTTTGCCGATGTTTCGCATGGTGGCAAGGCCCTCGGCGTCCCCATCGGCGTCGCCGGGCACGCGGCCAAACACGTTGTTCCAGTAGGTGGAAGCAACCACGGGCATTTGCTTAATGGTGAAGTACTTGTTGAGCACATCGAAGGTGGTCGACGTGCCGCCGCGACGGGCGACGGCGACTGCGGCGCCGGGTTTGTGCTCAAAGGCATGCCCGCCTGCATAGAAGGCGCGATCGAGGGCCGAAAGGATGCGGCCGCTGGGGTGCGCGTAGTAGACGGGCGAGCCAAAGACAAAACCGTCGGCCTGCTCGGCGGCAGCGATGAGCTCGTTCACCACGTCGTCGTCAAAGGTGCAGCGACCGCCAAGTTTGCCGCACTGACCGCAGCCGATGCAGTCGCGAATGGGCTTGGCGCCCAGCTGAAACACCTCGGTATCAATGCCTTCGGCATTGAGCTGCTCGGCGACCTCGGCGAGTGCGCGGGCGGTGTTGCCGTTTGCCTTGGGACTGCCATTGACCAAAAGAACCTTCATCACAAACTCCCTCTGCTGTCGGTGACTTCTGCGGAGGATTATCGCACGAGAGGGCAGATGGCGTGGGGCGCGATGCGAAACGGCTTGTGTTTCACGTCGCGCCCCACAACGCTAGTCCAGCTTGGTGCCCGGTACTTGCGGTGCCTCTATAAGCCGCGCTTTGAGCTCGTTCAAAATGGAAACGGGCTGTCGATCGACAGCGTCCAGATGAAGTGTCGCCACACGAATGGGTGGCTGATATTCAAGCGAGCCGATGAGCACGGGAGAACCCAGGAACCGCTCGATTTCTTCTGCGATCGCGTCGGTCTCTTCGGGATCAAAGTCGTCGAAAAGCGCCGCGAACGTCGGCCCCGTCGAGCGGAACAGGCGACCCTTGCCGCGCGAGCATTCCATGAGGCAGGCGGCGCTTTCTGCCAAAACGCGGTCGCCCGCATCAAAGCCAAAGCGGGCATTGACCTGAGCGATATCGTCGATTTTGATGGCGATCAAACCAGCCTTGCGCGCCACGCGACGCATTTCGCCAATGGCGTTGACCAGGGCGTGAATATCGCCCAAGCCGGTCACGGAATCGGTCGTATCTGCCAAGCTTCGGTTGATGATAATGCCCACATACATGCCGGGCTCGGTATCGGTGCCGTCCAAGCGGTAGCCCGTGCAGTCACAAAGCACGTATTTTCCGGTGGCATCCATTACGCGATACTGCATGTAGTGGAAGTGCCACGTGCCGTTTATCACCATGTCGAGCTCGGCACGTACGTTGTCGCGGTCCTCGGGATGGACGCGGGCGAGCCACATGTCGAGTGAGTTAAAAGGGTGCTGGGAGGGCAGGTCAAAATCGCGCACGGCGTTAACCGACCATTGCGATTCTCCCGTATCGAGATTGAGGATAAACGGATAGCGCGTCTCGGAGCTCATGGAGATCGCTTGGAACACCCGGTCGTTGCAGGGAAGCTGATCAACGATTGGGCGTTGCGGCGCGTCATCGTCTTTCGGTTGCTGCACACGATGCATAAGCTTATAGCGATACATCTTGCGATCGGCATCCATCGTCATCTGGCGACGCGTGTCGCCAGCAAGTGGATCGACGCGCGAGCAGCCAAAGCTAAAGCTGCCGATCATGGGCGCCTTGCCACCTGAGCTTGCCTCGATCAGCCTGGTACGCACCTGCTCCAAGCGCTGCTCGAGTTCAATCTCGTTTGCGGAGGGCGAGATGAGCACAAACTCGTCTCCACCGATACGGAACAGCATCTCATCGTGCTCCATGGTTTCGGAGAGCGTGCGGCAGATGCTCAGAATATAGCGATTGCCTTCGGCGTGGCCAAACCTATCATTGCAATGCTTGAGATGGTCGATGTCAATATAGGCGCAGGTGAAGGGGTCGCCTTTGCGCCAGAGTTGCTCGACGTGACGGTCGAATCCGTTGCGGTTGCCCAAGTTGGTGAGCGGATCGATATAGGCGTTGCGCTCAAGCAGCTGGCGCTCTTGTTGCAGGATGGCATGCGTCTTTTGCAGTTGCTCACCAACGGCGCGTAGCTCAGCAGGCAGCGCGGCAACATCGAGTTCAGCGGTCGAGACGCCGTTCGCAAGTTGCTGAAGATAGGCAATAATCGATTGCTCGCCCAGGCGATATGACTCGTTCATGATGGATAACCTCCTTGGGCGGAACAACGGTTTGTATCATATCCCCAATTCGGTTTGAATTGGGGATATAAGTTAGCTAATGGAGACAAATGCCCCCTTCGACGGTGGCGTTTTGCGCGCGAGCGTATCAGTTGTTATTGCCACCATCGAGCAATGCCTCAAAATCCTTCGCCGGCATGGGGCGGTAGTAGAGGAAGCCCTGAGCGTAGCGGGCGCCCATTTGTCGTAGCATGTTCGCCTGCTCATTTGTCTCGACGCCTTCGACCACGACGGGTAGATGGAGCGACTGCGCCATTTCGAGCATCGATGAAATGATTTGCGTGCTGCGGCCTTGATCGCGGTCGGTGGGCACAAAGGTGCGGTCGAGCTTGATGACGTCGACGTTGACGTTCTTGAGCATCGCGAGCGTGGACTGACCGGTGCCAAAATCGTCCATATAGGTCGAGAAGCCGCGGGTGTGCAGATCTGCGGTCAGCTTATCCACGGCCTCGGATTCTCCCGTATAAGCCGTCTCGGTGATCTCGATACGCATGAGCTCGGGCG
>CABUQY010000020.1 GCA_902493915.1 uncultured Collinsella sp. | reverse complement strand
GCCGCATTTGAGACAAGGTGACGTGAAACGAAAGGGCGCTGACCTTCTGGTCGCGCCCTTGAAGTTGAACGTCAGATTGTCCAAATGCGGCCCGCGCAGCGTCGAGCCGTTACGCGGTTTGGTAAAACCGCGTAACCCTAAAGCTCCGTTACTTCAACGTTGTTGTAGATCTCGTCCCAGCGGTCCATGACCAGGTGACCGGTCTTGGGATCCATGGCGTTGAGCTTGCCGCAGGTATTGGCGGTCTTGAGCACCGTGACGTCGTCGGCACCAGCAGCAATGGCATGCGCAAAGCCGGCGATGGTCGAGTCGCCGGAACCCGTCGCGTTCACAGCCGCAATCGCGGGCGTCTTGGCACGGAACGCACGGCCCTCATGGAAGCCCACCGAACCGGCAGCGCCCATCGAAACGACAACCCAGGGGATACCGGCAAAGCGGTCATCGGCAGCAAGCGCCTCGCGCAGGGCATCGACATCATCGGTCGTAAAGGACGTACCCAGCAGGCCGTTAATCTCGGTCAGATTGGGCTTTACGAGCTCAGGCTTAGCGTCGGACTCCAGCGCGGCCTCCAGCGATGCACCCGAGGTGTCGAGCAGCACCTTGGCGCCCGCCTCCTCGGCGATCTTGACGAGCTCGGCATAGTAGCCAGCATCGACGCCACGCGGCAGCGAGCCCGAAAGCGTCACGACGTCCGCCTTCGCTGCAAGCTCGGCAAACTTGGCCGTAAAGGCCTCGAGCTCGGCCGGGGCGATCTGCGGGCCGCTCTCCAGCAGCTCGGTCTGATTACCCTCGTGCAGGATATTCAGGCAGATGCGCGTCTCACCAGCAATAGGCACAAAGTCGTTCTTGACGCCGTCGGCATCCATAAGCTCGGCCATATAGGCACCCATGTGGCCGCCGAGCAGGCCGGTCGCGAGCACGTCGTCACCCAGCTGCAGCAGCACGCGACTCACGTTGAGGCCCTTGCCGCCAGCGGTCTTTTCGGGTGTCACACGGTTAACATCGTCGATGATCAGCTTGTCGAGCTGATAGCGCGTATCAATCGACGGGTTCATGGTAACGGTCAGAATCATGTTGAACTCCTGTTCCGGGGCGGCATAACCCGCCCCAAACATACGATAGCTCGTTAAAGGATCTCGATCTCAAAGCCGCGGGTGACGGTCTCTCCCGGCTTGGCCACCAGGCAGCCGCGCTTGTGCTCCAGAATATCGTCCTCGTCGGAGCAGGTGGACAGGCCGCCCCACGGTTCCACGGCCACAAAGTCGCCCTCGGGCTTGCTCCACACAATCAGGTATGGCATATCGGGGAACGTCAGGCGCACGCCCTTGTCCTCGGTTTTCTTGGTAAGCGTAACCACGCGGCTCTCGGGCACGTCAAAGATGGTCTCTGCGAAGTCAAAGAGTTCGTGGGTCAGCGGCAGGTCATGGCCAACCATCGGGTTCTTGCTGCGATGCTCAACATCAATCAGGCCCGTCGAGGGAACGGCAGTACAGAGCTCGGCGGCCTCGCGCTGCTCAAAACGGAGCTCGTAGTCGTCGTAGGACTCGCCCTCGTCAAGCGGGCACTTAAAGCCAGGGTGACCGCCCACAAAGAACGGCATGTCCTCGGTGCCCTCATTGGTCACCTCGTACGACACGGCCACCTTCTCCGCATCGATCGTGTAACGAGCAACGATCTTAAACGGATACGGGTACTGCTCGAGCAACTCGGCATGGTCGGCAGAGCTTAAGCTCAGCACAACCATGTTGTCGCTCTGCTCCTCGAGCTTCCACTCCTGCTTGCGAGCAAAGCCGTGGCGGGCGAGCTTGACCTCGCGGCCGCCCATGGTCATTGCGCGACCGTCACGAAGGCCGCCGCAGATCGGGAAACAAATGGGTGCCTGGCCCGACCACACCGCCGGGTCGCCCTGCCACAGGTACTCACGGCCGTTGGCTTTAATCGAAGTGAACGATCCGCCAGCCGTGCTCAGTGCCACACGAATAGAACCGTTATCAAGAACAAACTCCATAGGAGCCTTCCCTTTCTTACGACAGCCCGCCAAGTCAATAGGGCTGATAGAAAACCGGCCCGCGCCCCCTCACAGAAACGCGAGCCGTCAATTGAAAAGCTGCAAATCGCCAAGTATAGCCAAGAGCGAAGCACTCAAGCCAAGCAAGCAAACGTGTTATCGGAGCAGCTCGCCGTACCAGAACACTTCGCAACAACAGGGGCGATCTCACAGGTCACTCAAACGTCAGCGAGCGGCGCTCAGGTGCCCCAGGTCGCCGCGAAAGAGGAGCGACGCGTACTTCATGTACGCGAGCGACGGTTTGAGCGGCGAGATGGGGTGCCTGGGCGGCGCGCAGCGTCGACCCGTTACGCGGTTTGGTAAAACCGCGTAACCTCCTTAGTCGTGGTATTCGCCGCGGTCCCACTTCTCGAGGAACTCGTCAAAGAAGTGCGGGTCAGCCTGAGCCTCGGCGTCGGCCTTATTGCAGGCATCGATCTTGGCGATCAGGGCATCGTGCTCGGGGGTCTTCTCGTAGGGCTCCTCCAGGAAGGCAAGCATGATGTCGGCCATCAGGAACTCGCCGGTGATCTTGCCGCCAAAGCCCACGATGTTGGCGTTGAGCTCGCGACGGGCATACAGGGCAGAGGTCATGTCGCGGACCAGAGCGCAGCGAGCGCCGGGAACCTTGTTGACGGCGTTGGTGATGCCGATGCCGGTGCCGCACAGGGCCACGCCAAAGTCGGCCTTGCCGCTGGCAACAGCCTCACCCACGGCCTTACCGTAGATGGGATAGTGCGTACGGGTGTGGCTGTAGGTGCCGCAGTCGAGCACCTTGTAGCCAGCCTGCTCCAGGCGGTCGGCCAGATAGATCTTCTCGTCCGTAACGATATGGTCGCAACCGATTGCGATGGTCTTCTTCATCAGAACGTCCTTTCGTCTGAATTCACAAGTTGAGGTAGAAGTTCGAGTTCTCGGTGGCTCTCGTTAGGCCATCTTGTTGAGCATGTCGACACGGATCTGGTGACGGCCGCCGGCGTACTGGGCGCGCAGGAACTCGCGGGCGATCTTCTTGGCGACCTCGGTGCCCACAACGCCCGGGCCCATGGTGACCATGCGCGAGCCGTTGTGCTCGCGGGTCATGTAGGCGGAACGCTCGTCGGAAATGTTGGCGACGACCATGCCCTTGATCTTGACGGCGGCCATATAGGAGCCGACGCCGTACTTATCGAATGCGAAGCCCTGGGAATCCTTGTGCTCCAGCAGGTCCTTGGCAACGGCGGTCGCGGAATCGACAAAGTCCGCGGCAGGGGTCTCGGAATAGTCGACGACCTCGTGACCGTCGGCGATGAGCATCTCCTTGATGGACTCCTTCATCGACATACCGTCGGCATCGGAAGCGATTACAACCCTCATGACATCCTCCTTGAGAGATACGCAGGTGCGTAGTTTCTGTTTGGAAGTGTTGAATCGCGTTCAGGTCCGGGCATCTGAATGTGCGGTTCTTCACTGTTCATGTTTATTTGAACACATTCGAACAGTAACTGCAACTATTATTTGTTTGTCTTTGTTCTTTTTTGAACAAATACCGTCCACGGATGATTGCTGACCGTTTGGACCGGGCGCGGACGTAGCGCCCACGTGTTCAACAAACAAAAGGGCGGCCGAGAACTCGTCTCGGCCGCCCTTCTTACGGTTGATCTTCCAAGGATCGCTTTGCCGCCTACTCAGACTGCCCGCTCTTCTTGGCATGTCTGGACGGAGCGCTCAGGAAACGACCCGTCAGATAGTTCGCGGGACCGGAGATATCGATCCCCAGCAGCACGTGTCCTAGCCACAGGAACGCCACGAGCACCAGTAGAGGAATCACACACGAGGTCACGATCATCACGATGACGCCTTCGATCAGATCGGTCACCTGATGCACGATCTCATCGGTCATCTGCTTGGCACCGCTGGTCACCGACGTAACAAGGCTCGAGGCCCCGTCAGTCAACTGCTCGAGCACGTTTTTGGACTCCTTGGCCTCGGATTTTTTCTTGTTCGATTTTGAGCTGGTCTCGGCTGACTTGTCCGTGGCATCAGCCGTCTTTGCGGCATCGCTCGCCTTTTGCTCAGCTTGCTCAAGACTTACGCGATACGTTTCATCGACCTTCTGCGACACCCATACGCTCGCGGGTACGAGCGCCATGCCGATCACGGCAACCACCAGCACGCGTGTCGCCACACGGCGCAGGACGGCGCTCGTACTCCAGCGCCCGTGAATGCCGAGCGACACCGCAAAGAGCACCAACGCAAACGGGATTAGGACGCCCAAGCCAACCGACCACAAAATCGTGAGCAAATATTTCTCTAGGTATAGCACGGCAAGCACGATACCAAGGTTGCCTGAAAGCTGCGCGAGCTGCTCGGCAACCGGCGTTCCCGTATCACCCGGCAGCGCGGTAATGCCCGCAGATAGAGCAACGCATGAAGCCGTGAGCGCCAAAACGTTGCCCTTCTTTTGATCGATGACCTCGATGGTGGAGTCCCAAGTTTTGGTATCGGCGAAATGCGGACGAGCTACAAAGCCCGACAGCAGCGCCAGGACCACGAGCGCAACGATAAAGCCAATCTGCAGCTTTTTGTTTGCGCACACGACATCGGACAGACTGGGCTGCAGCTCGGTTACCGCCGTGTGCTCGGTTATCTGGACAGGACGCCCATGAGCCATCTCGTGCGCATCTTTCTTTTGAATCAATCCGTTGTCCGGCATTTGGATACCTCCTCATTCCGGCCTGTATTGCGGATGGAAGTATACCCACCGAGCAAAAATCGAACGGGAGGACAACGGTGCGCACCAAGACTGTCCCCAATGACTATCTCGGGATGAGTTGCGGTGGAATAGGGATTGTTTTGTGCCCGCCGGCCCCTATTCAATCCCTATTTCACCGCAACTTGGAGGAGGACAGAAAAAGCCCTGCTGCGGATAGCGGCAGGGCTTATGGAAGGGAACTTGGTTGTGAGGGCTCGTTAGGCGAGCTTGGCCTCGAGCTCGGCGATGCGCTTGTAGGCATCGATGGTAAAGCGGGCCTGCTTCTCCAGGATCATAGTGGTCATGAGAGTGTCCTGAGCATGGGCCATGATGAAGGTCATCTCCATCTCGCCACCGCCGGCCTCCTGCGAAAGCAGCTTGGTCTGCGTGTCGTGGGCACCGATGAGCGCATCGCTGGCATCCTTGTGCAGCTGCTCGGCCTTCTCAAAGTCACCCTCGCGAGCAGCATCGAGCGCTGCAAGCAAATCGGTCTGGGCGTCACCAGCGTATGCGACAATCTCGAATCCAACCATCGAGATTTCTTCTTTGGTTGCCATATTGCGTTCCTTTCACATATGAACCAATGGAGAGCATCGCGTCCGGGCATACGCGCTGCGTTGTGTATGACAGAAACAATAACATTCAAACAAAAAAGAACAGCGCAAAACGTGATTTCGAGCTATGAACGGTCGCTTTTCGCCCGTGAACGGTTTTTGAACCAATCTGAACAATATCGAACACAATTAGCGGCAACCCAAACAGACCTGCGCCCTAGCGTACATCGCGCACCGTATCGCCCTCGACGAGCACGCCCGGAAACAGCATGTGCTCCACACCGGGTGCAACGCCCTCGGCGCCAGCAATCTTGTCGACCGCCCACATGCCGACGCGCTTGTTGTCAAAGCGCACCGTGGTCAGGCGACAATCGGGCACGATGTCGCCCAGGCTGTCATCAACACCCACCACGCTCACATCCTCGGGCACGTGCTTTCCGCGCGACTCGAGCCCGCGAATGCAGCCATATGCCATGGCATCGTTGGAGGCATAGATGGCAGTACAGGTCGGATCATCCGCCAGAGCCTGGCCTGCGGCATATCCGCTCTGTGCCGTCCAGTCGCCGCGCACGAGCTGCGGGGGCTCAATGCCATGCGCGCGCAATGTCTCGCGCCAGCCTTCCTCGCGCCGCATGCCCGAAAGCGAGCGCTCGGGGCATGAGATAAAGTGCACAGTCTTGTGCCCCCGCCCCAGCAAGTACTCGACAACTTGACGCGAGCAATCGAACTGGTCGTTATCGACCGTTGAACAGAGCGGGTGCTCCAGCATGGTAACGAGCACTGTCTGCATACCGGGCAGCGGCTCAAAAGTGCCAAAGTCTGCCGGCATGCGGTTCATGATCACGACCATACCGTCTACCGGCAGCGCGCTCATGCGTGACGATGCGCTCTCGAGGGTATACGGATGCCCGTCTACTTTAGTGAGGGTGATGGCATAGCCATGTTTGTCGGCCGCGGCGGCAAAGCCCTCCATACGGTCGAGGTTACCGGTTCCGGTAATGTTGAACATGGCGACGCCGACGGTCTTAAACTTACCGCGGCGCAGCGATCGACCGGCAAAATTGGGGCGATACCCCAGCTCGCGCATGGCGGCACGCACGCGTTCCTTGGTCTCGGGGCGCACGCTGGGCGAATCGTGCACGGTGCGCGAGACCGTCTGCTCCGAGACGCCCGCGAGGCGCGCTACGTCTTTGACGGATACCGATTTTTTAACAGCGGCCATAGGTCGATCTTTCTATGTCAACGATGCCATTGGTGGCACCTTGCGCAGTCATTTTTAACGCCTTCAAGTATATCCAACGCCTCCCCCACCATACGCTCACCACCCAAAACCTACCGTTCACCGACATTTTTGCTTCCCCGAACGGCTTTTGTCGCCCAAATGTTAACGTTGCCATTGTGCAAACACAGAGCCACCGGGCGGCTCAAACGTTTACGCGTAAGGAATCGACGGTTCGCAGGCACAGGAACCACCGGTTCACTTCTTTTTTTGTGTCACAAAATGGCAACGTCAACATTTTGGCAACCGAAAGCCAAAAGCTACCATCGTTGCTAACCCACCGACTCTTAGGAGCATTGCATGGAGCAACTCATCGCCATCATCGAAAAGGGCCAGCCCTTTTTCAACGCGATCGCCCGCAACAAGTACCTCAAGGCGATCCGCGACGGCTTTATCTCCGTCATCCCCATCATCATCTTCTCGTCCATCTTCTGCCTGGTAGCCTCGGTCCCCAACATCTGGGGTTTCTACTGGCCCGATGACATCAACAACGCCCTGTGGAAGTGCTACAACTACTCCATGGGCATCCTGGCCATCGCCTGCGCCGCCACCACGGCCAAGCACTTCGCCGACGCTCAGAACCGCGATCTGCCCAAGAACAACCAGATCAACTTCATCTCGTGCATGTGCGCGGCCATCATCGGCTTCTTGCTCCTTTCGAGCGATACCATCGCCACGGACGCTGTCAGCGGCTTCAACACCACCTACCTTGGTTCCAAGGGCCTGCTGACCGCTTTCATCGCTGCGTTTGTGACCGGCATCATCTACAAGTTCTTCATTAAGCGCAACATCACCGTCAAGATGCCCGAGCAGGTTCCGCCCAACATCTCGCAGACCTTCAAGGACATCATCCCCTTCTCCGTCTGCATCACCGTCTTTTGGGTTTTTGACATCGTCTTCCGCGCTGCTTTTGGCTTCTGCTTTGCCCAAGGCGTCATCCAGGTGTTCCAGCCCCTGTTCACCGCTGCTGATGGCTACATCGGCCTCGCTGTGATCTACGGCGCCATGAGCCTGTTCTGGTTCGTGGGCGTCCACGGCCCCTCGATCGTCGAGCCCGCCATCGCCGCCGCTCTCGTTGCCAACATGACCGACAACCTGGCTGCGTTCCAGGCCGGCCAGCACGCTTCCGCTGTCCTGACCCAGGGTGCCCAGTACTTCGTCGTCTGCATGGGCGGCACCGGCGCCACGCTCGTCCTGGTCTTTATGTTCTGCTTCCTGGCCAAGTCTCAGGAGATGCGCGCCGTCGGTAAGGCAGCTATCGTCCCCGTGTGCTTTGCCGTCAACGAGCCGCTGCTGTTCGCCGCGCCCATCGTGCTCAACCCCGTCTTCTTTGTCCCGTTTGTCTTTGCCCCGATCGCCAACATCTGGATCCTCAAGATCTTTATCGACTTCTTGGGCATGAACGGCTTTATGTACACCCTGCCCTGGACCGTCCCCGGCCCCATCGGCACCATCATGGGCCTGGGCTTCCAGCCGCTCGCCTTTGTGATGCTCGCCCTTATCCTGGTCGTCGACTTCGTTCTGTACTATCCGTTCTTCCGTGCCTATGACGCCCAGAAGTGCGCCGAGGAGGCCGAGATCTCCCAGGAGGAGCTCGCCGCCAAGAACGCCGAGAAGGCCGCCAAGCTCAACGATGCCTTCCAGGGCAAGGCTGACGCCAAGAGCGTTGCTGCCGGCGCTGCCGCCGAGGCCGTGAAGGCTGACGCCCCCGCCGCTTCTGCAGCACCCGCTGCCGGGGCAACGACCGCCAGCGACCTCAACGGCAAGCGCGTGCTCGTGCTCTGCCAGGGTGGCGGTACCTCGGGCCTGCTCGCTAACGCGCTGGCCAAGGCCGCCAAGGAGCGCGGCATCAATCTTGAGACCGCTGCCGAGGCCTATGGCAACCACGTCGACATGCTCCCCGACTTTGATCTGGTCGTCCTGGCCCCGCAGGCCGCGAGCTACCTGGCCGACCTGCAGAAGGACTGTGAGCGCGTGGGCAACAAGTGCGTCGCCTGCCGTGGCAAGCAGTACATCGAGCTCTCCCAGAACGGCGACAAGTCTCTCGCCTTCGTGAGTGAGCAACTTTCGAAGTAAGTAACGCCCAGGGCCAGCCGACCATCCAAGACCGGCTGGCCCTTCGATTTAGACGATTGGATCATCATGTCCGTTAATCCTGCTAGCGTCACCAACCCGCCCGCGCAGTTTCCCGAGGACTTTGTCTTTGGCGGCGCCACCGCTGCCTACCAGGTAGAGGGCGAGACCCGCACTCACGGTAAGGGCAAGGTTGCCTGGGACGACTTTCTGGAGGCCCAGGGGCGCTTCTCCCCCGATCCCGCTTCGGACTTCTACAACCAGTACCCCGTCGACCTGGAGCTGTGCGAGGAGTTCGGCATCAACGGCATTCGCCTCTCCATCGCCTGGAGCCGCATCTTCCCCAACGGCACCGGCGAAATCAACCCCGAGGGCGTCCAGTTCTACCACGATCTCTTCGCCGAGTGCCACAAGCACCACGTTGAGCCGTTCGTCACGCTGCATCACTTTGACACGCCGCTTCCCCTCTTTGAGAAGGGCGACTTCCTCAACCGCGAGACCATCGACGCCTTTGTGGACTTTGCCACCTTCTGCTTTAAGGAGTACGCCGACCAGGTGACCTACTGGTTCACCTTTAACGAGATCTGGGCCGACGCCTCCAACACCTACATCGAGGGCACCTTCCCCGGTGGCGTCAAGGCGCATCTGGCCGAGGCCTTCCAGTGCGAGCACAACATGATGCTCGCCCACGCCAAGGCCGTGCTGGCCTTCCACAACGGCGGCTTTAAGGGCAAAATCGGCGTCATCCAGTCGCTGGAGTTTAAGTACCCGCTCAACGAGAACGACCCCGCCGACATCAAAGCCGCCAACAACGAGCACGTGCTGCAAAACCAGTTCTTGCTCGACGCCACCTTCCGCGGCGACTATGCGCCCGACACCCTCGAGTGCGCCAACCGCCTGGCCGCCGTCTCGGGCGGCACCATCGAGATCTTGGACGAGGACCTCGAGATTATGCGCGAAGCCGCGCTTTACAACGATTACCTGGGCGTTAACAACTACCAGTGCCGTTTTTTGAAGGCTTACGATGGCGAGAACGACCTGCACCACAACGGTACGGGCGAGAAGGGCACCGGCCGCTGGCGCGTCAAGGGCATTGGCGAGCACGTGAACAAGCCCGGCATCCCCACCACCGACTGGGACTGGATCATCTATCCCGAGGGCCTGTTCGATCTGCTCGTCTACATTAAGCAGCGCTACCCCAACTACAAGCAGATCTTCATCACCGAGAACGGCATGGGCTACAAGGACCCCTACAAGGACGGTTTTGTGGACGACCAGCCGCGCATCGACTACATCGAGCAGCACCTGCGCTGGTTGCTCAAGGCCATGGAGGTGGGCGTCAACGTGGGCGGCTACTTCCTGTGGAGCCTGCAGGATCAGTTCTCCTGGACCAATGGCTACAACAAGCGTTACGGCTTCTTCTACGTTGACTTTGAAACCCAGAAGCGCACGCCCAAGGCAAGCGCATACTGGTATAAGCACGTGGCGCAGACCCGTCGTCTGGACTAGTTAACGCTATCGGCCGCCGTGACCATCACGCTGCCGTGCACCTTACCATTCCCGATCGCATGGGCGCTGCGTCCATGCACCTCTTTCCGTGTGGCGGATACGACCTTCCCGGTGGATGCTTCGGCATCCTTGGTCGTATCCGCCTTTTTTGTTTTTGAGCGGGCTGGGCCGTGTTCGTTTGTCTCGATCTGTAACATCTGACTCGCTTTTGACCGTCTAACTGTTACAGATCAAGACAAAGATGATGGCTGGGTAGACAAAATCTCGATCTGTAACACCTAGTCGAGTTTTTGGGTCCTAGCTGTTACAGATTAAGATGAACGAGCCGAGCACGTCTACGCCCGCAGGTCCTTTACGCTGGAACGCTCGACCAACACGCCCGAGACGAGCGTGCGGCTTCTGGAACTCGGGGCTTCCAGGCCTGCAACGACCTCGTTGAGCGCACGGATGCCCAGCTCGCGGTGGCGAAACTTCACCGACGTCAGAATCGAGTTGGGAATCGTCTTGTAAAGCTCGTCATCGAAGCCGATCACGGACACGTCGTCGGGCACGCTGAGCCCTTTGTCACGTAGAGCCATCATCACGCCGTTTGCCATGCAGTCGTTAGCAGCGAGAACCGCCGTGCAATCGGGTTTATCGGCAAGCACAAGGCCCGCGGCATAGCCACTATCCGCATTCCAATCGCCTTGCAGAGGCTCGGGCGGCTCAATGCCACGCGTCTCGAGTGCCGCACGCCAACCTTTCATACGGCACTGGCTCGACAGCGACTCTTTCTTACCCGAAACGAAATACACGTTCTTGTGACCATGATCCAAGAAGTACTCACATGCCATGCGCGCGCCGCCCTCTTGGTCGTCACTGACGGTGGAGCAGGTAGGATGCTCCATCGGCGTGATAATCACCGTCTTAAGGTCCTTCGGTGCCTCAAACGTATCGAAATCGTCGACCATCTGGCGCAGGTTGAAAATCATGCCGTCGACGGGAAGCTGCGACATCCTACGCGCCGCTTCGGCAAGGGTCATCTTCTCCCCCGCCCGCTTTTTGATCATCGTGAGCGCAAAGCCGCGCTCTTCGGCGGCATCGGCGATACCGTCAATCATGTCCACGGCGCCGCCCGACAAGTGAAACATCACGACGCCGATGCACCCGTAACGGCCCAACTTGAGCGAACGCGCGGCAAAGTTGGCTCGAAACCCGAGCGCCTCCATGGCCGCATGGACCTTATCGCGTGTCGACTCTCGCACGCTATCAGGCTCGTTGATCACACGCGACACCGTCTTGAGAGAAACGCCCGCGGCAACTGCCACATCGTTCATTGAGACATTTTTCTTGTCCATCGTTGCCACTATTTCTCCAGTCGGTTTTGCATCGCTTATTTTTTGTGTTCTAGCATACACTACCTGCCCAACTGACAAATCAGCCGTTTATCGGACAATATCGACCGTTCACCCGTAAATCCTTGTTGCTCTTCCAAAAATGTCTTACGTTGTCATTAACGAAATGACAACGTTGTCATTTCGCAATGCCTTCCTTACCCAGGAAGGTTTCCGGGCAGTCCTGACCATCCATCGACGACCAGTTCCATCCACATGCATCGCGCATCAAGCAGCAAAGGAGCTCTATGGACGCCATCGTAAAGATGCTCGAGAAGCATCAACCGTTCTTTGAGAAGATCTCGAGGAACATCTACCTCCAGGCCATTAAGGACGGATTCCTTGGGTGCATGCCCATCGTCCTCACCTCTTCGATTTTCCTGCTCATCGCCACGCTCCCCGGCGTCGTTGGCGTCACGCTGCCCCAGCCGCTCATCGACTGGTGCAACAAGCTCTACAACTTCACCATGGGCGTCATGGGCATCATGGTTGCCGGCACCACCGCCAAGAACTTTACGGCATCCATGAACCGTCGTATGCCCGCCGGCAAGGTGCTCAACGACGGCTCCACCATGGTTGCTGCCCAGTGCAGCATGCTTTTGCTTGCTGTTACGCAGTTCACCACCAAACTCGACGGCTCCGAACTTTCGGTTTTCGATTGCACCAGCATGGGCACGCGCGGCCTGTTCTCGGCCTATATCGCCGCGTTCATTACCGTTTGGGTCTACAAATTCTGCGTCTCGCGCGATCTGACCATTAAGCTGCCCAAGGAGGTCCCGGGCGCCATCGCTCAGAACTTCCGCGACATCATCCCCTTTGGCGGCGCCGTCATCATCTGCGGCATCATCGATGTCGTCGTGCGCAACCTCATGGGCGTTCCGTTCTCCGAGCTGCTTATCAAACTGCTCTCCCCGCTCTTCACCGCTGCAGAAACCTATCCTGGCCTTATTCTTATCCAGGCAGCCACCGCATTCTTCTGGTTCATCGGCGTCCACGGCCCCTCGATCGTCCAGCCGGGCATCGACCCCATCCGTCTTGCCAACCAGGCCGAGAACCTGCAGGTTCTGCTGGCCGGTGGTCACCCCGCCCACTCCCTCACCTTTAACATGTCGCTCGTGGGTGAGTTCGGCGGCACCGGCGCCACGTTCATCGTGCCGCTTCTGCTGATTCTCTTTATGAAGTCCAAGCAGCTCAAAGCCGTCGGTAAGGCCTCGATTGTTCCTGTTGCCTTCGCCGTCAACGAACCGCTGCTCTTTGGCGCGCCGATGATCCTTAACCCCTACATGCTCGTCCCCTTTGTTGCCGCCGGCTGCGTCAACGTAAGCGTTGCCAAGTTCTTTATCGATAACGTGGGCATGAACGGCTTCTCCTTCGTGGTGCCTTGGGCTACCCCTGCCCCCATCGGCATCTTCATCACCACGAACTTCCAGCTAATCGCTCTGGTGTTTGTTGCAATCATCATCTTGCTGGACGCCATCATCTACCTGCCGTTTTTGAAGGCATACGATAAGCTGCTCTGCGACCAGGAGGCCGAGCGCGCCGCCGAGCTGGGTCTCGAGTCCGATGGTGCCGCTGCCATCGCCGCCAACGCCCCTGCGCCCGCTGTCGAGCAGGCTACCGCTTCCGTCGAGACGGCTGTTGCCGCCGCCGACAGCAAGCCTGTCGCCGATCAGCCCGAGCCCGAGCCCGCTGCCGATGCATCCGCCAAGAAGGATGTCGATGGCCTGAAGGTCCTCGTCCTGTGCGCCGGCGCCGGCACCTCTGCCATGCTTGCCAACGCCATCAAGGAAGGTGCCGCGCAGACCGGAGAGAACATCGCTTCCTCTGCCGGAGCTTATGGCCAGCACACTGCCATCATGGATCAGTACGACGTTATCGTGCTTGCCCCGCAGGTTCGTAGCTACTACAACGACATGAAGGCCGACACCGATCGTCTGGGCATCAAGCTGCTCGCCCCGCGCGGTAAGGAATATATCGACCTTACTCGCGACCCCGCCGGCGCCATCAAGTGGCTCCGCGAGAACCTCGACTAGTTCCTCCCTCTGTTGGTGCCCGGACCCCCAGTTTGGGCACCTCTCCCTATTCATATCCCACAGAAAGGATGACTCATGACCAACCCCATGCAGTTCCCCGACGGCTTTGTGTTTGGCGGCGCCACCGCCGCTTACCAGGTTGAGGGCGAGACGCGCACGCACGGCAAGGGCAAAGTGCCCTGGGACGATTTCCTGGCTGCTCAGGGTCGCTTCTCCCCCGATCCTGCAAGCGACTTCTACAACAAATATCCGGTCGATATCGACCTGTGCCAGCGCTTCGGCATCAACGGTATTCGCGTCTCCATCGCTTGGAGCCGTATCTTCCCCAGTGGCACCGGCGAGATTAACCCCGAGGGCGTCGCCTTCTATCACGAGCTCTTTGCCACCTGCAACAAAGCTGGCGTTATCCCCTATGTCACGCTCGATCACTTCGATACGCCCGAGGCCTTCTACCAGGACGGCGGCGAGGGATTCCTGACGCGCACGACCATCGACGCCTTCGTCGAGTACGCCAAGTTCTGCTTTGCCGAGTTCACCGAGGTCAAGCATTGGTTTACCTTTAACGAGATTCCCGCGACCGCCGAGGGCAGCTTTATCGTCGGCAACTGGCCGCACGGTGAGAAGTACCGTCTGGACAAGGCCTTCCAGCTCATGCACAACATGATGGTGGCCCACGCCAAGGCTGTCGTCGCCTTCCATGAGGGCGGCTTTGAGGGCGAGATCGGCATTGTCCAGAACCTGGAGCCCAAGTATCCCCTCGACCCCAACAA
This sequence comes from uncultured Collinsella sp., assembly GCA_902493915.1. Classification (GTDB taxonomy): domain Bacteria; phylum Actinomycetota; class Coriobacteriia; order Coriobacteriales; family Coriobacteriaceae; genus Collinsella. The sequence goes on along the minus strand of CABUQY010000020.1, from coordinate 11,053 downwards.
TGCCGCCGACTGTGAGGCAGCTCGCATGGCCGACGTCATCAACAACCGCTGGGTGCTCGACGCCACCTTCCGCGGCCACTATGCAGCCGACACCATGGAGGCTGCGACCAAGCTTGCCCATATCGCCGGCGGCGAGCTCGACGTTCGTGACGAGGACATCGCCGCGCTGACCGCCGCGCTCCCCTACAACGATTGCCTGGGCGTCAACACCTACAAGTGCCAGTTCCTGCGTGCCGCCGAGGGCGAAAACGACATCAACCACAATGGCACCGGCGACAAGGGCTCCTCGCGCTGGTTCCTCAAGGGCGTGGGCGAGTCATGCGTGCGCGAAGGCGTACCCACCACCGATTGGGACTGGATCATCTATCCCGAGGGCCTCTACGACCTGCTGCTGCGCATTAAGAACGATTACCCCAACTACAAGAAGATCTACATCACCGAGAACGGCATGGGCTATAAGGACGACTTCGAGGACGGCTTTATCGACGATGCCCCTCGCATCGACTATATGCGTCAGCATCTCGCGTGGATCCTCAAGGCAATCGACGGCGGCGTGAACGTCGACGGTTACTTTGTGTGGTCGCTGCAGGACCAGTTCTCCTGGACCAATGGCTATAACAAGCGCTATGGCCTGTTCTACATCGACTTTGAGACCCAGAAGCGCTACCCCAAGGCCAGCGCGTACTGGTACAAGAACGTCGCGGAGACCGGCCTGCTCATGGCTTAACTTCTGCCACATACCCCCTGTCGGCCGCATGCGAATCCCTCCACGGGTTCGCATGCGGCCTTTTTGTTTTTCGGCCGGGCCGCGCGGGTCGTTTATCTCAATCTGTAACAACTAGCAGGGATTTTCGGTCCTACCTGTTACAGATCGAGACAAACCCGAGGACCGTTCCAACAAAATCTCAATCTGTAACACCTAGCCAGCTTTTTGTCGTCTAACTGTTACAGATCAAGACAAACGAATGGGCTGCCCCGTAAGATCTAAATCTGTAACACTAAGCCGAGTTTTTCAGTCCTAACTGTTACAGATCGAGACAACCAGAATAGGCCGGACCAGAAAATCTCAACCTGTAACACTAAGCCTGGTTTTGGCCGCCCACCTGTTACAGATCGAGACAATTCAGCAGCATCAGTCACACAGCCACACCGTGGTATAATTATGTCCCATCGCAAAGGAGGTTCTTATGCCCGCTTGTGTGCCCGTCCGAGATATGAAGGACACTGCTGCATTTACCGCGCTTGTCGAGTCTGAGCGCGATGTCACCGTTACCAAAAACGGCTACGAAGCCATGCACTGCATCAGCAGCGACCAGTATCGCCTCATGCAAGACGAAATCGCCAAGGCCAAGTTGTTATCTCGCATGATGTTGGCAGAAGACGAGATATCGCAAGGCGACTACAGCGACTACGACTCCTTCGCGACTTCGATCCGAGACAAATATGACTTATAACGTCGTAATACTCAAAAGCGCGCGGTATGAGTACGAGAGTATCGTCGGATACCTTGCCCAAATCCTCAAGAATCCGCGCGCAGCGGGCAATTTCGTCGCTGAGTTTGAATATCAGCTTGATCTGCTTCGCGAGCAGCCGCTCCTACGGCCCCTCTCACACATACGAGAGCTGGCGACGCGCAATTACCGATCGTTCCCCGTCAACAACTACGTGTGTCTTTACAAGTTTGAGCGCGAAACGATCTACATCGCTCACGTTTATCACCAGTCACAGGACTACGCCCGCCTGGTCTAACTTGCAAGCCGGACGCCTCGCCTGCGCACATTTGCGTGTCACATCGCGTCACTTTGACGCGCAAAATGACACACAAATTTTTTCGTGTCATAATTATGACGCGTGAAATGACGTGTAAAATTTTACGTGTCATTTTTCATGTCAAATTGAAGCGAAACGGAGCAACACGATGCAAGAATCCAAAGATCTTGAATTCAAGGAATGCGTCACCAATTCGTTCCTTAAAACCGTCTCCGCTTATGCGAATGGCACGGGCGGTCGTGTCCTATTTGGAATCGATGATGACGGAATAACCGTTGGCCTCGACGACCCCAAGCAGACCTGCCTGGATATCGAAAACAAGATTAACGACTCGATCATCCCCCAGCCCGATTACTCCCTAAAGATCAACGAGCCCGATGCAACCGTGGAGCTTACGGTCCTTCCCGGCAGATCGAAGCCTTACCTATACCGCTCGAAGGCATACAAGCGCAATGACACCGCGACCATACCAGTTGATAACCTAGGCCTTTCGCGTCTTGTACTCGAGGGTCAAAATCTCTCCTTTGAGCAGCTCCCGGCAAACAAACAAGATTTATCTTTCACCGTTTTAGAGAATCGCCTTACAGCAAAACTTTCGCTTCAGTTGTTCACAACCGATACCCTCAAAACCCTCGGCCTGCTCGATGAAACCGGAACCTACAATAACGCGGCAGAGCTGCTTGCGGACGAGAATGGCTTCCCGGGTATCGACATCGCAGTGTTTGGTGAAACTATCAACCTCATTAAGCAGCGCAAAACTCTTGAGCATGCATCCGTTCTAACGGAAATTGACGGAGCCCTTGAGCTTTTCGAAACTCAGTACTGTTACGAAGAGATCAAGGGGATGGAGCGAATCCGCAAGGAGCTCATTCCGCTCGAAGCATTCCGCGAGGCCATTACCAATGCAATCGTTCACAGGACTTGGGATGTACCCGCGCACATTCGCATCTCGATGTTCGACGACCGCGTGGAAGTCGCCTCGCCCGGCGGCTTGCCAGCAAGCATGACTGTCGATGAATACCTGTCCGATATGCTGTCCGTAAGACGCAATCGTATTCTTGCCGAAGTCTTTTTGCGCCTAGGCCTTATCGAAGCATTCGGAACGGGCATTATGCGAATTCGAGACACCTATAAAGACAGCATCAAAAAGCCTCGTTTTCAAGTATCGGATAACGCTATTGTGGTCACGCTTCCCCTACTCATGGATAACCCCGGGCTCGAAGGGGACGAACTTACCGTATTCGGACTGCTGAGTGGAGTACACCCTCAATCGACAAGCGAGCTTGCGGCCAAAGTTACCTTTAGCCGCTCGAAGCTGCTTCGCATCCTCAAAAAACTCGTTGAGACAGGCCTAGCGACAGCTGAAGGCACCGGCAGAGGGCAGAAGTATCGCCTGCTACGCTAACTAGCAAATAACCTGCATGCGTTCCTCGATGGCGGCGCGGTCCTCGGCGGTAATACCCGGCTCGCATACTACGGCGTCCAGGCTGTCCAGGCGGCAGAAGGTGTAGAAGTCGCGCTTGCCTATCTTGCTGGAGTCGGCGATCAGATAGCGCGAGTCGGCCTTGCTAAAGGCGAGCTGCTGAATACGGCCCTCATCCATATTGGACGTAGACACATCACCATCCAAAATGCCGTTTGCGCCGATAAACGCCGTAGGCGCACCTTGATCAAAAACTCTTTGATGCATGCGCCACGAGCAAATCAAGTTCTATCTTCGTGGAATTTGGCGAGGGCGAGCCAACGTCCCGCTCGGACCCAAAGGAAGCAGAGTCATCTGCATCGTCGACCTAGCGGAGATGACCTTTGGTCACATAGATGGAAGACAGTTTGTCGGTGACTCGAAGAGCGCCAATGCGATCTCACGACGGTTGCGCGCATTGTCTCAATTAGATACTCAACGAAATACGGCCCCGCAGCTCAATAAGCTGCGGGGCCGTACCATACACCGACGAATCAACGACGAAGTGCATCCACTATTTGGCCAGCTCCTGAACGATCCAGTCAATTGCACCTTCGGGATCGTTGGTAAGGTCGATATACTCCTTGCCCCTTGTGGTGAGCAGTTTAATTCCAAGGCGATCGGTATCGGCCTTCATAGCGTCATAGTACATGCGTGCCTGGGGCGCCAGAACAATCACGTTGTACTGATCCATCGTCTCATAGTGGCTTCCGTACGCACCGGACTGAGAAACCAGATCGATACCCTTAGCAGCGGCACCTTCGCGAAGAGCATTTGCCAAGAGAGTCGAAGTGCCGGCACCCTGGCAAAGCACAAGCACGCGGATCTGCTCCGCCTTGTCCTTTACCGCCTCGAGAGCTTTTGCGACATTTTCCTGTGCGGCAATAGCATCTGCATCCGAGGTTCCTGCAGTCTCCTTTGCAGACTCTTCCAAACAAAGCTGATGGTCATACGCCTTGCAGAACGGATAGTAAATCACAAAGTCAACGACCAACAGCACTGCCATCAATACGAGAGAACGCAGATCGAGACCCGTGGTGAGGAACGCACCAATTGGGCCGGGAAGCGCCCACGGCATGGTATACATGGGGGCGTTCATTCCAATGACGTCAATGAATAATTTACCGATAATGGCGTTGACCATAGGAGCCACTAGGAAGGGCACGAACATATAGGGATTGAGAACAATCGGCATACCGAAGATAACGGGCTCGTTAACTCCAAAAATCACCGGGATAATCGATGCCTTGCCCATGGCTTTAAGCTGCTTGGAGCGCATAAACATGATCAGGATAATAGGAACGATGAACGTGCAGCCAGAACCGCCCAGACCGCCGATGAAGCTTGTAAAGTCCTGCGTGAGAGCAATTGACGGGTGTCCACCTGCTTGGAAAACCTCAAGATTGGTAACGGTATTGCCGTAGAGCGCAGCATTGATCGGACTCATGACAACCGAAGCACCGTGGATACCCATAAATTGGAAAAGCGCGACCGCGCCTTCGATAAGCGCCATGCCAGGATAGGTGTCGACCGCGGAGAACAGCGGCGAGATGAGAGCGGATACCAAATTGGCGAACGGCACAGCAAGCAGCTTGCGGCTCGCAAGATCGATAAAAGCGCACGCAAGGATCGAAAACCCAAATGCAAAGATATCGCGAAAACTCTGCGCAATAGAGCCAGGGACCTCTTTGGGAAGCTTGATCGTCACATTATGGCTAATGCACACCTTATAGATATTAACGGTCAAGAATGCGGCTACGAACGCAGCGAGAAAACCCTTGGTTCCCATATAGCCGGTTTCAAAAACAGATGTATCTGCTCCGCCAATCGAGACAACATCGTTCGTCACCGATAGCAAGAGCATGCCGCACATGGCACAAACCATGCACGAGGTGGGGTTGAGAGATTTACCCGAAGGCATGCGACGGTTCATCGACATGGCAAGTGAGCTCGCCGTGGTGCCAGCCACCATAATGCCAAGAAGTCCCATGGTATATGCATAGATTTTATTGAAGAAATCCAGCACCTCAGACGGAAGCGTGATGCCTACATAGGCAGGGAGCGTCGAAAGAAGAAGGAACAGGCTCGAGAACAGCACAATTGGCATATTCGAGAGAAAGCCATCCTTAATCGCCACCAGATAAATGTTCCTCGAGATTTTGTCGAAGAGAGGCTGGTGTTTTTCAAGGAATTTGACGATAGCGTCCATAACACATCCTTTCATGATTCCCGGGCACACAACGATTTATCCGGACTCAACCGTCGTCGTCCCCGTTTGTATCCACTTATGTAAGTGAATACGTTCTTGTGCGAAATGTAATATCATTTGCGCGATTTGTCATAACCAATTCTTTTTCCGCTTTGTCGATATGTCAAGAATTCAAATACTTATTCGGTGAACGGTAGTTGATTAATATAAGGTTTTCCCAGTTAAAGGCTATTTTTTCCGAGCAGTACAATAAGTTTGCAACCGTTCACCGATTGGATATAACATATTGAATATATTGTTGTAACAATATTAGAGACAATGTCACAAGCCTGTCGTTCTAGTCAAAGGAAGTAACAATGCCCAAACGATTACTGAACATGTCCGCATCCGATTTTGCCGCCACGTCACCCATGGATCTAAAACAGGCAATTCTGGCTTCCGAGGGACGTACCATCATGGCGGAAAACGTACCCTCTTCCCAATTTCTCGGCGGCGTTACTAATGCAGAAATCGAACGTGCCGCAGGTGCCGACCTGCTTCTGTTTAACGCGCTCGATGTGTTCGATCCAGTTATTGCCGGTATTCCAGATGATCTCAATGAAAACCCGGTCACTTGGGTGAAGCGAGCATGCGGAAGGCCCATTGGCGTCAATCTGGAGCCAGTTGATAACGAGGCAGAGATGTCTGAATCCCGAACGGAAATCCCCATGGGTCGTCGCGTCTCTCCCAAGACCTTAGAAAAGGCTAACGAACTCGGATTTGATTTTATCTGCCTGACGGGCAACCCTGGAACCGGCGTCTCCAACGATGCAATCGCCCATTCGATTAAACTCTCCAAAGAGCATTTCAATGGCCTGGTCATAGCCGGAAAAATGCATGGAGCGGGCGTTGCGGAACCTGTCATGACGCTCGAAATTGCGCGCAAGTTTGTTGACCTCGGCGTCGATATCCTTCTCGTGCCAGCCCCCTACACCGTCCCTTGCTTCCAAGAAGCAGACCTGCGCGCCATCGTAGACTTTGTACGATCCCACAACGTAGGCAAGTCAATTGAAGAGAAGGTTCTCGTCATGGCGGCGAACGGGACGAGTCAAGACTCCTGCGACAGCGAAACCATTAAGAAAATAGGCCTTGCAGCAAAAGCAGCCGGCGCTGACCTCCAACATATCGGGGACTCCATGAACGGTATTTGCCTGCCCCAGAATATCTTCACGCTCGGACAAGCCCTTCGTGGATACAGGCATCAGATCGTCATGCTGAGCCGCTCTGTGATACGTTAAGGTTACCTTGCCCACGTTACATCCCGACTGAGGCAACCATCAGGTATAACCAACATGCAAACTGAGGCTCCAATGCTCGATACACACGAAAAACGGCCACTCTATTTACAGCTCACCGACGCGCTGCTCAAGCAGATCGTCGATGAATATCAAGCAGACGATAAACTTCCAACAGAAATGGAACTCTGCGACGAATACGCCGTAAGCAGAACAACCGTCCGACTTGCCATGAGTGAGCTGGAGCGTCGTGGAAGTATCTATCGAATCCAAGGTAAGGGATCGTTTGTTGCACCGAAACGCGTTAGCGAGCTCAATTCACTTTTAGACTTTGACTTTGCAAGCCATTGCGATGGCGTTGATCCGGATGCCATCACCAAACATTTCGGCGGCCTCACATCAGGTCGTCCAATTTCCGTAATGATGCTCCAACAATTTGGATGTCAAAGTCGCGATGAGATTCAGCGTCTTGAATTGACCTACGAACTTGAAGGCAGCTTCATAGGCGCTGATACGTTCTTCATTTCAAAGTCGCGCGTTCCGAATAACCGGTTAGATTTTCAGGCATTTAGCAGAATCATGGACGACTTGTCCAAGTCTATCCAATCTGTTAGGGAAAGCTATAGAGCACGTCAGCTTAGCGATTCCGAAGCCAGTAATTATGGTGTTGCAAAACTTCCGGTCATCGAACTGACTCATTATGCTTACGACTCCGGAGGCAAACTAATCTCAATTGTCTGCCGCACCGTCTTAACTGGGCGGGTCCCTTATCAAAACTTTATTTTCAAGTCCTAATGTTCTTTTTCTTTTGTCTCGATCTGTAACACGTAGCCGAGTTTTTAAGTCCTAACCGTTACAGATCGAGACAAACAAGGTAGACCACGCCGAATTGTCTCAATCTGTAACACTAAGACCGGTTTTGGACGTCTAGATGTCACAGGTTGAGACGATTTGATAGTGGAGTCCTCATTTGCGCGTCATATCGCGTAGCGCTGACGCGCTGGTTTCCACAATGACAGGAGGTAAAAATCCTCCCGCATCGCCCGTTGGCAATCCCGTAGCGCTAGCTAGCAAATGACCTGCGTATGCTCCTCGATGGCGGCACGATCTTCGGCGGCGATGCCCGGCTCGCACACCACGGCGTCCAGGCTGTCCAGACGGCAGAAGGTGTAGAAGTCGCGTTTGCCGATCTTGCTGGAATCGGCGATCAGATAGCGCGAGTCGGCCTTGCTAAAGGCGAGCTGCTGGATGCGGCCCTCTTCCATGTTAGACGTAGATACGTCGCCGTCCAAGATGCCGTTTGCGCCGATAAAGGCTGCGTCGATCCCCAGTGCGCGCAAGGTGTCCTCGGCCGTGGGGCCCACAAAGGCGGCAGTGCGGCGGCGGTACACGCCGCCCACCAGGCACAGTTCGCAGTCTTCGCGCGCCTCGAGCAGGTTAAACACCGAAAGCGAATTGGTCACAATGCGCAGGCGAAACGCCGGCAGCATCGAGGCCATCTGCTCAACCGTGGTGCCCGTGCCCAAAAAGATGGTCGAGCCTTCCTCGATAAGCTCCACAGAACGGCGCGCAATCTGCAACTTTTCCTCGGCATGCTTTGTGCGCTTTTCGCTGTGCGAATACTCATGGCGCAGCATAGCGTGTGGACGGCTCTGTGCACTGCGGGCTCCGCCGTGCACGCGCTCGATCTCGCCCAGGCTCGCAAGCTCCTCAAGGTCACGGCGGATCGTCATATCCGAGACACCTAACGCATCCGAAATCTCCTTGACCGAGACCGTTCCCTGTTCCTCGAGCAGTTGCCGAACCTTATCCTGTCGCTCCGCTTTAATCACGATGAGTCCTCGCTGTTCCACGCTCACGTCAATTCAAACAATAACGAACAAATTGTATCAGACTCGCGCGCGTCAGAAATGAACGCCCGCACAGCTCCAATCATCACTTTTTTGAGAAAAATACCCCCTGCTTTAGTGGGGTGTAGTGATAATCTCGCCTGTTCGCGCTACAGTTTGTCGGAAATACCTCGATGTTAGGAACCAAATGATCACTTCCGAGCTTTTCGGCACCGCGCCGTGCGGTACCCCCGTTCATCGTTACACCCTCAACGGGCCCGAGATCTGCGTTCGCATTATGGACTATGGCGCCACCGTGTTGGGCATCGACGTGCCCGATATTCCCGGCAACGTGCGCGATGTGGTACTGGGCTTCGATAAGCTCGAGGATTACTTTGACAACCCCGCCTGCTTTGGCGCGACCATCGGACCTGTGGCCAACCGCACTGCAGGTGCCACGATCACCATCGCAGGCACGGACTGGCATATGCCGGCCAACGAAGGCGCCAACAACCTACACAGCGATCTTGAGCACGGCCTACACAAGCGCGTGTGGGATGTTGAGCTCGACGAGGCCCATAACGCCGTGCGCATGACCACCTCGCTTGAGGATGGCGAACTGGGCCTTCCCGGCAACCGCACCTTTACGGCCGTGTTTACCGTTACACGCACCGGCGTCTTTCGCATCGAGTATGGCTGCGAGAGCGACCGCGCCACCTACGTGTCCATGACCAACCACACGTACTTTAACCTTGCCGGCCATAACGCCGGCATGGACTGCGAGCACTTCTTTGTTGCCAACGCTGCCCACTACCTGCCCATCAACGAGCAGAACATCCCCACCGGCGAGATCGCTCCGGTCGGAGGCACGCCGTTTGACTTTCGCGAGCTGCGCCCCGTCGCGCCTGGCATGGAAGCCGACGATCCCCAGATTAAGCAGGCACGCGGCTACGACCACTGCCTGTGCATCGATGGCTATCAGTACGGCCGTAATCTGCGCCGTGCGATGCACGTCGAGGAGATGTGGACCGGCCGCGAGCTGGACTACTACACTACCGCTCCGGGCGTGCAGCTCTACACCGGCAACTGGCTGGGCGACGAGCACGCCAAGGACGACGCCAACTATGGCTGGGGCGCCGGCTTTGCCCTCGAGGCAGAGATGTACCCCGACACGCCGCACCAGCCGCTGTTCCCGCAAGGCATTGTGGGCCCGGGTCACCCCTACAGCAATGTGATCGAATACCACTTTATGAGGCACTAAGCCCACAACGCAACATATCGCACAGCAGCGCCCGCCGGCACCACCGCCGACGGGCGTTTTGCTGCCTAGTCATTGGGGACGTTCTTAAATGACTAGCTGGATGGGGTCAGGATTGGAGCTGGGGAGATAGCGGATTTCTAGTTCTATGCCGAGCTTTTGCAGCTCTTTGAGGGCGGCGATGTCCGCATCGTCTATGGCGACCGCGGGCGTTACAGAGCGTTTGCCTTCCCCTGCCCGCATATGGCCAATGCTGATCTTGGTTATTGGCACACCGCCCTTAACCAGCGCGAGCGCATCGGCAGGTGAGGCCACCATGATCAGAATCAACTGGCGCGGCGTTGCGGAATGAATGATGTCGACGGTTCTTTGCACCGAGAAAAACCGTGTCCAAACGCCTTCTGGCGCCGCCACCCTCATGGGTGCCCATTGGCGCGAATCCGCCGCGATCTCATCGTTGACGATTAGGACAAGGTTGGAACCCACGGCCTCGTTCCACAGCGCAACATCTTGCCCGTAAATGAAACGGTCATCGATACGCGTGAGAAGAATATTGGGTTGAGCCATCGCTGCCCCATTCTGCTTGAGAACCGTAAGAGCAAGACATCACGCCTCTGATATTAGTGCATTTAAAGTGAGAAAAGCCGTCAGAACACTTGCGCGGATTTGCGATGTCCCGTATCATAGACAGCCGTTGACGCCTCAGTTGTGTCACCACATGGCCGCCAGCGTAGCTCAGTTGGTAGAGCACCGCTCTCGTAAAGCGGGGGTCACCGGTTCGAGCCCGGTCGCTGGCTCCATTGCACAAGATAGCCGCCTTCGGGCGGCTTTTTTGTTGCCGATTTTGCGTGCGCATGCGCCAACCCAGCATCACCACGTCGACATCTCCCCTACTCAAAAACAGAAAACCCCGCCAGACGTGATTCCCCTAGGGAAAACACGCTTGGCGGGGTCGTGGCGTGATTCCCTTAGGGAAATCACGCCATCAGACGAACAGCTCAGCCGAGCAGCGCGTTACTCCTCCCAGTAAGCATCTGCAAGCAGCTTAAAGCAGGTCTTCTTGACCGGCTGCGCGCCATCGCCCGGGAACTCGAGCGTGGGCATGTGGGGCTCGCCGGCAACAAACAATGCAAACTTGTCGTCGGCAAGATCGCCGGCGATCGAGGCGTCGGAATCGACCAGATCGTAGTCGTCCTTCTCGTCAAACTCCTGGACCAGCGTCAGGCTGCCCGTAGCGACCTTAAAGGCCTC
>CABUQY010000019.1 GCA_902493915.1 uncultured Collinsella sp. | reverse complement strand
TATTTCTCTTCAAGCTGTTACAGATTGAGATGTTAAGACGGGTTGGCGGGTAATATCTCTATCTGTAACACGAAGAGGCTGAAAACCTTTCTTACTGTTACAGAATGAGACGGAAGTCGGGGCTACTGCGTAGTATCTCAATCTGTAACAGATAGGGGAGAAAATGTTCTCTAAATGTTACAGATTGAGACATAGGCCGGACCGGTCCAAGTCACCCTGGTCGAGCGAGGATTTCCGGACATACGAGCGCGGAAAATCTCCCGCCTAGTGAATGGGCGTGGATAATCTCCCACTTTGGGCTCGAAGCCACGCCAAAAGTGGGAGATTATCCACGCTCGATTCTGTCTGGAAAGCTCGGTCTCGACCTATATATAGGTGCAAATGAGTCGTTATCGAAGTAATATTCTACAGGCTCACTCCACTACGCAAAAGTGTTCCCTCGGGAAATGTCACCGCTATATGCAAATTCACCGTCCTTCATATCCAAACTCAGCAAAACCGCAGGTCAAAAGCATATAGATACGCCCGGCACCGTGTATCTAGAGGTTTTCGTTGACAGCCCCCAAGGTGGCATCGTATTATCTTCTTCGTTCGCGGGGGCGGCGGTCCAAAAGACCAAAGGACCTGCGGATACTTGAACGATTGGGAGTTTGCCCGAGTGGTTAATGGGGACGGGCTGTAAACCCGTTGGCTCTGCCTACATAGGTTCGAATCCTATAGCTCCCACCCGTCAAGTGCCTGTATAGCTCAGTCGGTAGAGCACTTCGTTGGTAACGAAGAGGTCACCAGTTCAAGTCTGGTTGCAGGCTCCATCCGGCGGTGTAGCTCAGTTGGTTAGAGCACACGGTTCATACCCGTGGCGTCACTGGTTCGAATCCAGTCACCGCTACCATAGGTAACACGGTGGCTTCTCAATAGTATGTTGAGAGGCCACTATGGTATAAAGGCAAAGTCCCGTCCGGGGACGACCTGTTTAGAGGAGGGCTTTATGGCCAAAGAGAAGTTTGAGCGCACTAAGCCGCATGTTAACATCGGCACCATTGGTCACGTCGACCACGGCAAGACCACGCTGACCGCTGCCATCACCAAGGTTCTCTCCGAGACCGAGGGCTGCAAGGCTGACTTCACTGCGTTCGAGAACATCGACAAGGCTCCCGAGGAGCGCGAGCGCGGCATTACGATCTCCGTCTCCCACGTCGAGTACGAGACCGCTGCCCGTCACTACGCTCACGTTGACTGCCCGGGCCACGCTGACTACGTCAAGAACATGATCTCCGGTGCTGCTCAGATGGACGGCGCTATCCTGGTCATCGCCGCTACCGACGGCCCCATGGCTCAGACCCGCGAGCACATCCTGCTCGCCCGTCAGGTCGGCGTTCCCTACATCGTCGTCTTCCTGAACAAGTGCGACATGGTCGACGATGACGAGCTCATCGACCTCGTCGAGATGGAGACCCGTGAGCTCCTCTCCGAGTACGATTTCCCCGGCGACGACATCCCCGTCATCCGTGGTTCCGCTCTGGGCGCTCTCGAGGGCGACGCCAAGTGGATGGACGCCATTCGCGAGCTCATGAAGGCCGTCGACGAGTACATCCCGACGCCTGCTCGTAACAACGACCTCCCGTTCCTGATGGCCGTTGAGGACGTTATGACCATCTCCGGCCGTGGTACCGTTGCTACCGGCCGTGTCGAGCGCGGTGAGCTCAAGCTCAACGAGCCCGTCGAGATCGTCGGCATCAAGGATACCCAGAACACCGTCGTTACCGGTATCGAGATGTTCCGTAAGTCCATGGACTTCTGCGAGGCTGGCGACAACGTCGGTCTGCTGCTCCGCGGCATCAAGCGCGAGGACATCGAGCGCGGCCAGGTTCTCTGCAAGCCCGGTTCGGTTACCCCGCACACCAAGTTCACCGGCGAGATCTACGTTCTGACCAAGGAGGAGGGCGGCCGTCACACCCCGTTCTTCGATGGTTATCGTCCTCAGTTCTACTTCCGTACCACCGACGTTACCGGTACGGTCAAGCTCCCCGAGGGCACCGAGATGGCTATGCCTGGTGACCACATCACCATCGAGGGCGACCTCATCCACCCGATCGCCATGGAGGAGGGCCTGCGCTTCGCTATCCGCGAGGGTGGCCACACCGTCGGTTCGGGCATCGTCTCCACGATCATTGAGTAAATTAGCTCTTTGATATAGCTGACTTAGAGAACCCGGCACTTATATGGGTGCCGGGTTCTTTTCTGCAATGGATATTGAGCCGTTGCTGGTGTCGAGAGGATCGATAATGGTCCTGGGCGCACCGTCCATTAGCTCTCGATGGCTTCATTGATGTGTTCCAAATATGAATGGATCCACCGAGAACCAATTGACTCGAGGTTTTCGTTGACAGCACTTACGTAGAGCTGATAAAGTACAAACTCGTGCCCGTACGGGGCGGAAATGAAAGGTTCAGGATTAATGCGTACTCTAGTTACTCTTGCGTGCACTGAGTGCAAGCGCCGCAACTATACGACCACCAAGAACAAGTCGACCATGCCTGATCGTATGGAGATCAAGAAGTATTGCCCCTGGTGCCGTCACCACACGCTGCACAAAGAGACTCGCTAGTCTCTAGTCACATACGCCAGTAGTTCAATTGGTAGAGCATCGGTCTCCAAAACCGAGTGTTGAGGGTTCGAGTCCTTCCTGGCGTGCCAGTCATTATTCCGTAAGCTCCCACTTGGGGGCTTACGGTTTACTCATGTATAAGCGCATTGCGCGGAGGTAACCCAAATGGCCAACAAGAAGAACAAGAAGAAGGCTCAGCAGCAGGCGCCTGCCAACAACGCTGCCGCCAACTCCAAGGTTGAGGCCAAGAAGGCCGTTGCCAAGAAGAACGAGAAGGCTGCGAAGTCCAAGAAGAACGAGAAGCCTGGTTTCTTCGCCCGCACCAAGAAGTATTTCGCTTCGGTCAAGTCCGAGATGAAGCGTGTCACGTGGCCCGATAAGAAGGAGCTCGTGAACTACTCGGTCGTCGTTTGCGCTTCTCTGGTCGTCGTCGGCGTCGTCATCGCTCTGCTCGATGCTGGCTTTGGCGAGGCTCTTGCTCTGTTCTCTGGATTGAGGGGCTAAACCATGTCTAAGCGTTGGTACGTCGTTCACACTTACTCCGGATACGAGAACCGCGTAAAGTCCGATCTCGAGCATCGTATCGAGACCATGGGCATGCAGGACCGTATCTTTGATATCGAGATTCCTATGGAGCGCGTCACCGAGATCAAAGAGGGTGGCAAGCGCGAGACCAAGGATTTCAAGATCTTCCCGGGTTATGTCCTGGTCCGCATGGAGATGGATGACGATGCTTGGACGTGTGTTCGCAACACGCCCGGCGTCACCGGTTTCCTGGGCGGCAACGGTAAGCCCGCACCGCTTTCCCGCGATGAGTACAATAAGATGACTCGTCGTCCCGGTAAGGGCGATTCGCCCAAGCGCACCTCGGTTGATATTCAGGTCGGCACGTCCGTCCGCGTCACCGATGGCCCGCTTACCGACTTTGATGGCAAGGTCTCCGAGGTTAACACCGAGGCTGGCAAGCTCAAGGTCACGCTAATGATCTTTGGCCGCGAGACGCCGGTCGAGCTCGACTTTAACCAGGTCGCTGTCATCGCTTAAGTTTTCGTCCGTTCGCGCAAGCGTGCTTCTTCTGTGACTGCTCATCTCAGGAGTGCTTCTAACACGTGCGTGCTTACGATATAGCAAGTACTTCACACTCGTGATTCGAAAGGAATGACCATGGCTGAGAAGAAGGTTGCCAACGTCATTAAGCTCCAGATTCCTGCTGGTGCAGCTAACCCCGCTCCTCCCGTCGGCCCCGCCCTGGGCGCTGCTGGCGTGAACATCATGCAGTTCTGCCAGGCCTTTAACGCCGAGACGCAGGACAAGAAGGGCGACATCATCCCCGTTGAGATCTCTGTCTACGAGGATAAGTCCTTCTCCTTCATCACCAAGACCCCGCCGGCGGCTCACCTCATCAAGAAGGAGCTGAACCTCAAGTCTGGTTCCGCTAAGCCCCAGGCCGACAAGGTTGGTCAGCTCTCCCAGGAGCAGCTCACCAAGATCGCCGAGATCAAGATGCCGGACCTCAATGCCAACGACATTGACGCCGCCAAGAAGATCATCGCCGGTACCGCCCGTTCCATGGGCGTCACCATCGCTGAGTAGCGATTTCTTATGGTAACGACGGGTGCTCCGACCGGGGCGCCCGTTAAATGTGTGCAATAGGGCACACGATACGATGTGGGAGGGCTCACGCCCGTTTAACCACAGGAGGTAATGCACATGGCTAAGCATGGTAAGAGCTATAACGCCGCTGCCGAGAAGATCGACCGCGCCACGCTCTACACCCCCCTTCAGGCTGCCAAGCTCATCAAGGAGCTCGACACCGCCAAGTTCGACGAGACCGTCGAGGCCCACTTCCGTCTGGGCATCGATACTCGTAAGGCTGACCAGAACATCCGTGGTTCCATCTCCCTGCCCCACGGCACCGGCAAGACCGTTCGTGTTGCCGTCTTCGCCGAGGGCGAGAAGGCCCGCGAGGCTGAGGCTGCCGGCGCCGACATCATCGGTTCCGACGAGCTCGTCGCCCAGATTCAGAAGGGCGAGATCAACTTCGACGCCGCTATCGCTACGCCGAACATGATGGCCAAGGTTGGCCGCATCGGTAAGATCCTTGGTCCCCGTGGCCTCATGCCGAACCCCAAGCTCGGCACTGTGACCATGGACGTCGCCAAGATGGTCTCCGAGCTCAAGGCTGGCCGCGTTGAGTACCGCGCCGACCGCTACGGCATCTGCCACGTGCCCCTGGGCAAGAAGTCCTTCTCTGAGCAGCAGCTCGTCGAGAACTACGCTGCCCTGTACACCGAGATCCTGCGCGTCAAGCCCTCTTCTGCTAAGGGCAAGTACGTCAAGTCCATCTCCGTGTCTTCCACCATGGGCCCTGGCGTCAAGGTCGATCCCGCTGTCCAGCGTGACTTCCTAGCTGAGTAACTGCTAGTTACTGCCTGAGCAAAGCAAGCATTGCTAAAGAAACCCGGTTTTGCCCTGCGCAGGACCGGGTTTCTTGCTATCGCGTCAAAACCACCTCAAAGGGGACAGTGTCCTCTTTGAGGTGGTTACCAGGGTGTTCTGGCGGTTGAGGACTCGATGGCATCGTGGCGTTTGAGCTCCCGGCGCATGGTTTGCGAATTGAGCCAGGCTGCCTGCCAGCCACGGATGGGGTAGCGCGTCTGGTCGAGCTCAAACTGTGTATAGCCGCAGGCGTTGATGATCGTCGTTCCACACACATGCTGACGCTCGCGCTGAAAATCGCAACCGTAGCTTTGGTGCACATGCCCGTGCACCATGTAGTCGGGATTCCAGGATTCGAGTGCTGTGTTAAAGCACTCGAATCCTCGATGCGGCAGATCGTCCAGATCACCCATACCGGCGGCGGGTGCATGGGTAAGCAGAATGTCGCACCCGCCGACCATCCTAACCTTACGCGACAGCTTACGCATGCGCTTGGACATCTCGCGTTCGGTGTACATGTTGGCGCCGTCGCGATAACGCATGGACCCGCCAAGGCCCGCAATGCGAATCCCTCGGTACGTGTACACGCTGTCTTCTACGCAGATACATCCGCCCGGTGCATGACGTGCGTAGCGGTCATCGTGATTGCCGCGCACGTAGATGAGCGGTTTGTTGATGACCGTGACCAAAAACTCAAGATAGTCCGGGTCCAGATCGCCGGCGGACAAAATCAGGTCGACTCCCTCAAAGCGTTCCTTGCGAAAGCACTCCCAAAGGCATCGTTCTTCGGTATCGGCTATGGCAAGGATTTTCATAGGGCAGGGACTTTCGGCTCATCGTCGAGCTGCGGAATGGTGCCTACCACGTTGTCCGCCAGCCAATTCATCTCGACAATCTGCGTGCTCGGCAGCGGAGGGAAGCCTTCGATCTGTACCACGCCGTTCTGGCTGTGGAGCTCGCCGCCAAAGGGGTTGATGGATCCCCCAACAATGCCGTTGCGGAGCAACTGCACGAGTTTGCGCGTTTGGTAGGGTAGGCCCGGAGCGTAACGGATGTCGATAACGCCGGAGCTCATGCCATACCAGTAGTTGACGGCGCGCACTTGGTTGTCGTCGCTGGTCTCGTCCCACGTGCCGTGAAGAAGGCTGCGAACGATGAGCTCGTAGTAACGGCCCCAGTTCCATACGGGCATGGCGATGCCGGTGACTTTGCCGTCGACCAAGCGGTGAAGCCCGTAGGCCGTTGGGTCTTCGAGCGACTTTGACATGTCAGCGCCGGTCATGACGCTCACGCCTTCGCGGCACATGGCCTCGGCAAGACCACCGGCGGGAACATCGCCCCAGGTGAGGATGACCTGCGCGCGCGGGTCGAGCAGCGAGGCGCCAATCGCAAAGGCGTTGATCTCGCTGAGTGCGCCCGAGGCGAAGACCGACGCGTGGTAACCGATGCGGTGGTTGTCCGCCATGCTGGCCGCAAGGGCGCCCAGCAGAAACTTGGCCTCGTACATCTTGCCAAAGTACGAACGGACGCTTTGATGGGGAAGGCCGATAGAGCAGTTGAGGAACCGAACCCGGGGATACTCAACTGCAGCCCTGAGCGTGTATTCCATCAGGCGGTGCGAGGTCGAGAAGATGACGTTTGCTCCATGTTTGACAGCCGTTTCCACGGCGGCGCAGAACACATCCGGATCGTGACAGTCCTCGAACGCCTCGGTGCGCACGATACCGCCAAAGTGCTCATCGAGATACTGACGCCCTTGGTCGTGCAGGCTGTCCCAGCTCGACGTCGCACAGGGGAACTCATGGATAAAGGCGATGCGCAGGGGGTTGGCCGTCGAGTAGACGGTCTTGCCCATAAAGAAGTTGAGCACGCCAGAGGTGGACTTGGCGGGCGTCTCCTCCTCGTCGACGCTCGGTGCTTCGACAAGATCGACCTTGTCCTCGTCATTTTTGCCGGCAATGACCAGCTCGCGCCAGATCTTGCACAGGCGGTTTACGACGATGTCCGTCGGCGTATCCAGCAGGCGGTCCTGGTTGTACACATTGAGGTAGACGAGCATGGCGTCGGCGGGCGTAATGTCCAGGTGGTCGCCGCCTGCGCGAAGGTAGGCGCGCTTAAAGAGCAGGAAGGTATGGCGCAGGTAGTCGACCTTTTTCTGCGGCCATTTTTCGATAAGGTTCTGACCGAGCATCTTGGCGAGCGTCTCGTAGCTTCCCTCACGCGAGAACTCGATCTCGTATAGGGGGCAGACGCGCCAAAACGCGCAGAATTCACCGTACAGGCGGCTTTCGACGGAATCCCATGTGCCGGGGTAGAGACGGGTGACCTTGGCCGAAACCGTCGGGGCGTCTAGGAATTTGAGGACACTGACGCGTTTGTTGCCTTCTTGGACATAGAACCGATGCATGAACTCGGTGACGATGACGGGGTCGCGATAGCCCTCGGTCACCTGGATGTCGTAGAGGTTGGACCACTTGCGGGCGAACTCGGTGCTAAACGGAAGCAGGGGCATAAAGTTACACGAAAAGGCGGACTGACGGCCCTTGGTGACCGTGCCGACGACCATTTCGAGCGGAATATCCCGCAGGTCGACATTCTCTCGCTGACCTAAGGGGAGCTGAGCAACCAAGCTATCGAGGTCCGTAAGGTATGGATGCTCGCTTTGGCTAATGGCGCGTCGACGTCCTTGCTCGCCGCGCTTGCGTGCTTGACGATAGGCCTCTTCCATGATGTTGCTCCCTTAGTCGTTTAAACAACTATATAAACCATGGTACCACGAATGAAAACCACCACAAAGGTGCCTGTCCCTATTTGACAGGTCAGGCAATGATGGGGGCGATGGCGCGGATGCAGGCGTCGGCTGCCGTGAAAGTAGTGCTGTCGTCGCTGACGATAAAGATGATCTTTCCCTTGATGCCAAAGTCGCCGATTTCGCTAAAGAGCACGTAGGGCTCCTTATCAAAGCCCGAGATGGGCGAGACGGCCGTTTTGGTTGCGCTCGTGAGCTCGTCTGCCAGCACGTCAAGGGAAGCCCACTTAGACGTGTCCTTTACGGCAACGGGCACGGCCACGCGCCCAAAGGGCATCAAATGCACGAGTGTGTTCTTGGAAATGTTGGAGTTGGGGACGATGATGGTCTGTCCACAGGCATCCTCAATCGTTGTATGGCGCCAAGTGATGTCTTGGACCACGCCGGATACGCCGCCGACCTCGATATTGTCGCCGGGTTTGATGATGCCCATAAACGTCACCTGCATGCCGCCGATAAGGTTTGACAGCGTGTCCTGAAAGCCGAGCGAGATGGCGATGCCGCCGACGCCAAGAGCGGCGACGAGGGCGTTTGCATTAATGCCAAAACAGTTGTCGAGGATAAAGCTGCCGCCAATCATCCAGATGACGGCGCGCGCGATGTTGATGAAGATACTCGATGCCGGAAGCGGATTATCGTCTCGGTTAAGCAGATGGTTCAGGGTCTTGGATACGACCTTGGCGGCGACGGCAGTGCCTATCGCCAAGATGACGGCCCAGATGATGTTGTGGACCCACCGTTGCTCAAAGAAATGAAGAATCGGCTCAAACAATTCCATATAGGGAAAACCTCCTAATGATCGTTCAACCATGATACCCACCAAGAAGCCCGTCCGATCAAATTCGGACGGGCTTCTGTGCTCGATATAAGGTTTACGCGGCGGGGCTGCAAGGCCCGGCGGTGTAGCTTAGCGTCGACGCTTCCAGATAATGCCGAGGATGATGACGATGATGCCGCCGATAAGGCACGCGCCAACTACTGCCAGCGTGTGGTCTCCCGTTGCGGCGAGCTTACCGGTCGTCTTCTTGGTGATGACCTTCGTGGTCATCGTGTCCGTCTTAGGCGAGGGCTTAGGCGTCGGGGCCGGTGTGGGCGTGGGGTCCACGGCAGCGGAGCCAAAGCTGATGGTGCCCGCGAGCGAGGCCATCTTGCTCTCCCAGCTGTTCTGCCCGATCAGCGCCCTCAGCGCCGCCTCGCACGTGCCCCACTCGGTGTACTTGGTGGCGTGTGCAAAGGTGGGAAAGTCGGTCGTGTTGGTGATGATGTAGTTGTTGGTGGCGACGGTATAGGTCTTGGCGGGGTCGAGCGTGCTGCCGTCTTTGGTGAGTGTGGCACTCACAATGCGCTTGCCCTCGGGCCATGTCCAATCAATCGTCACGTTGATGCCGCCAAAGGAGAGAACGCTGCCAGAGTCATCGCGCCACTTGTACTTGTCTTGCGCCTCCTGCTCGGTGTGACCGGCCGCCACATAAGCCTGCTGAAGCTCGTAGCTGTCGTTGCAATCGTCGCTGATTTGTAGCGAGTGCTCGAGCGCTGCGAGGAAGTCCGCGCCGGTCGTGGCCCAGGTCTCCACGGTGTTGCCGTAGGGCGAGATGGCGATGACGTTGCCGGCGGTCACGTTGCCCGCCGCGATGCCGCCGCGGATGCCGCCAGCGTTTTCGATAGCGAGGTCCGCGCCCGTCAGGTCAAGATAGGAGCTGCAAATCACGTGGCCGATGGTCTGGGCCTTGGTGGTGTCGCCCTCCTTGCTGGGACGGAAATCGGTGGTGCGCACCATTTCCCAACCATGCGTGCCTGCGGCGTCCTCGCCGTAGAAATAGTTGGTGGTGGATGTGCCGAGCACCTTGTTCGATTCGTTTTCAAAGGTCTCGTCGAGCGGCTTGATCTTGTTGCGGACGGCTTCAAGGCGGCTTTGGTAGTCGGAGCCCTTGTCGGGGTCTGCCAAAAGGCCGTTGACGTTCTTGGCGGTGTAGAGCTTCTCGTTGCTGTCGTCTGCAGGGACCGTGACCGTGTCATCGTCGGTCGTCTCGGTGCCATTGGTGTCGTACTTGTACGGAATGGAAAGCAGCCCCACCTCGGCAAAGGCGCTGCCTGCCTCGACAACGTGGATCGTCTTGCCGTCGGCTCCCGTCACCTTCTCGTTAAGGTTGATGTGCTCGTGGCCTGCGATAAGGGCATCGATGCCACGGAGCCGTGTGGCAAAGGTCTTGGCGTTGAGCGTATGCGCGATACAGACGACAACGTTGCAGCCCTCCTTGCGCAGCTGCTCTGCCTCGGTATTGATGGCGTTCGTGGCACTCGAGAACGACGTGCCCGCGACCAGGTCCGCGCGCAGCGAGGATCCCAGCGACTCATCCATGGCACCCACGACGCCGACCTTGATTTTGTAGTCGAATGTGGAGTGATCCTCGCTATCCTCCCAGGTGCGATCGAGCGTTTTCGTGATGCTCGAGCTCCATACGCCGCTCGTAGACTTCGCGTTCGCGCAGAGCATAGCGAAGGGCGTGCCGGTGGTGCTGTAGCCGGTCATGGTGCGGAGCTTGTTCGCGCCGTAGCTCCAGTCGTGGTTGCCCGGCGTGGTCGCGTCGTAGCCGTCTACATAGAAGGTGTCCATGAGCTCGGCGATGCTCTTGCCCTCGCTCATGGTGGCGAAGGACTGTCCGTGGAAGGTGTCGCCCGCATCGAGCAAAAGATCGGGGGCGCTGTTTTGGGCGCTATAGAGAACCGCCAGTCCATCAAAGCCCACAGTGCCGGTGCCCTTGCTTGCGTTGTAGCTGTACTTGTAGCTGCCGTGGATGTCGTTGGTGTGCATGACGGCCACGGAGCCGTCAATAGCGGCGGGCAGGTTCCCCGCGAAAGCGAGGCTTGGGATGCCTGCGAGCGCGCCGGCAAACAACGCGGCGGCTAACGCAAGGCGGGGGAGTCTTTTCATGGCAGTTTCCTTAGTCCTTAGCCAGAATGTCTGGTTGAATATCGGATTATCGACATAATATGCGAAAACCGCCGCAAGGGCGTCTGCCCCTTAGCGGCGGTTTTGACGTTTGCGCAGATAAAACCTGCCAAAATAAACCTGTCCCTTTTTGGCAGGTTTTAGCTCAGCAGCATGCGGTCGTTAGCGAGCTCGCCGCCCGAGACCTCCTCGAACTTCTGCAGCAGGTCGGCTACGGTGAGCGACTTCTTCTCATCGCCCGCCACGTCGTAGATCACGTGGCCTTCGTGCATCATGATCAGACGGTTGCCCAGACGGATGGCGTCGTTCATGTTGTGCGTGACCATGAGCGTGGTCAGGTGGTTCTCGTCGACGATCTCCTCGGTCAGGTTGAGCACCTTAGAGGCCGTCTTGGGGTCGAGGGCCGCGGTGTGCTCGTCGAGCAGCAGCAGGCGCGGCCTGGTGAGCGTGGCCATCAACAGGGTGAGTGCCTGGCGCTGTCCGCCCGAGAGCAGGCCGACCTTGGCGTTGAGACGCGTGTCCAGACCAAGGTCCAGGCGCTTGAGCAGCTCAACGTACTCATCTTTCTCGGCCTTGGTGACGCCCCACGAAAGGCCGCGACGCTGGCCGCGACGCTTGGCGAGGGCCAGGTTCTCGGCAATCTGCATGTCGGCTGCGGTGCCGCGCATGGGGTCTTGGAACACACGGCCCAGGTACTTGGCACGCTGCGACTCGCTCAGACGCGAGATATCGTTGCCGTCGAGCTCGATAACGCCCGAATCGAGCGGATATACGCCGGCGATCATGTTGAGCAGCGTGGACTTGCCGGCGCCATTGCCGCCGATCACGGTTACAAAGTCGCTGTCATTCAGGGTGAGGTCGACGCCGGTGAGCGCGCGCTTCTCGGTGACGGTGCCCTTGTTAAAGGTCTTTTTGACGTGCGAGAGCTTAAGCATCTGCCTCACCCCCCTTCGTGTAGGAGCTGCGGAGCTTATAGCGCTCCCAAACCACGGGCACGCACAGGGCCACGGCGACGATCACGGCGGAGAGCAGTTTCATGTCGTTGGCGTCCATGCCCATTTGCAGCACGATGGCGCGGATAAGGAAGTAGACCACGGAGCCAAAGACGGCGGAGGCAAGACGGACGCTAAACTGCGTGAGGCCGCCGGGCAGCAGACGGCCGAGCACCTCACCGATAACAATGGCGGCAAGACCGATAACGATGGCACCGGTGCCCATACCAATGTCGGCATACTTTTGGCTCTGGCAGATGAGCGCGCCCGAAAGGCCGATGAGGGCGTTGGAGAGCACAAGGGCGATCATCTTGGTGGAGTTGGTGTTGACGCCCAGGGCGCGGATCATGTACTCGTTGTTGCCGGTGGCGCGCAGCGCCGAGCCAATCTCGGTGCCAAAGAACCAATACAGGATGGCAACGATAGCCACGGCGAGCAGGATGCCCAAGATGATGGCAACGGTGGACTGCGGCAGGCCGGTCATATTGCTGACGGCCGAGAACACGGTGCCCTTGGCAAGAATGGGCGTATTGGACTTGCCCATGATGCGCAGGTTGATTGACCACAGACTGATCTGGGTGAGGATTCCGGCGAGGATCGCGGGAATCTCAAAGACGGTGGTCAAAATGCCCGTGACGGCACCCGCGATGGCGCCGGCGCACATACCGGCCAGCACGGCGAGCAGCGGGTCGACGTTGTTATTGACGATGAGCACAGCGCAGACGCAGCCGCCGAGGGCAAAGCTGCCGTCGCAGGTCATATCGGGAATGTCGAGCAGGCGGAACGTGATAAACACGCCAAGCACCATAATGCCCCAGAGGACGCCCTGCGAAACGGCGCCCTGCAATGCAATGAGCATGCTTCATACCTCCTAGGATAGGGTGGACACGTGCTTTTCCATAATAGCGGTAACAATGCATAGAAGAGCTGCGGACAGACGTTTTGTTTTACCTGAAACAAGCAGGGCGGACGCCGGTCTACAGCGCCCGCCCCTGTGGCTCAGATATTGAATAACGCGGCTAAAGCGCGAGCACGGGCTCTAGACGCATGCCGCGTATGGCATTACGCGTCCAGAGCGGAAAGGTCGATGCCCAGGGCCTCGGCCATCTCGTCGTTCTTGACGACGACCAGGTCCTTGCTCGAGAGGTGCTTGATCGGCATGTCTTCGGGCTTGGCCTCGCCCTTCAGGATCTTAACGGCCATCTCGCCCGCGGCGTAGCCCAGGTCCTCGTAATTGATGGAGAGGGTGAACAGGCCGCCGGCCTTACACATGCCCTCCTCGCCAGTCACGAAGGGAAGCTTGTTTTCCTTGCAGATCTGGCCGACCTGCGAGGCACCCGCGGCGATGGTGTTGTCGGTGGGGGAGTACAGCGCGTCGACCTTGCCCACGGCAGACTCGACGACGGACTGAATCTCGTTGGAGCTCGAGACGGTGAAGTCAGTGTGCTCGAGGCCCAGCTTGTCGAGGTCCTTCTTGGCGGCCTTGATCTGGACGTCGGAGTTGGACTCGGCGGTGCAGTAGAGCAGGCCGACCTTTTTAACGTCGGGCAGGACCTTCTGCATCATCTCGAGCTGCTCGGCGACCGGGGTGAGGTCGGAAGCGCCCGTGACGTTGGTGCCGGGCTTGTCGTTGTCCTGGACCAGGCCGGAGGCGGCGTAGTCGGTGATGGCGCAGCCCACGATGGGGATATCGGCCGTGGCGCCGGCGGCAGCCTGCGCGGCGGGCGTGGCGATGGCATAAATCAGGTTGACGTTGTCGCCCACAAACTTGTCGGCAATGGACTTACACGTGGACTGGTCGTTCTGGGCGTTCTTCTGGTCGATCTTGACCTTAAGGCCGTTCTCCTTGATGGCCTTGACAAAGCCGTCGTTGGCGGCATCGAGTGCGGAATGCTCGGTGAGTTGCAGAACGCCGATGGTGTAGTCGGAACCGGCGGCAGCAGAGCCGGAACCAGAGTTGCCGCCGCATCCGGCGAGCGGGGCGAGCGCGAGCAGGCCGGCGGAGACCAGAAGGCTCCTGCGACTGATGGTGATGTCCTTCATATCATTACCCCCAGTATAAAAATGGCTGGAAACACTGCACTGGGACAAAGTGCAAGTGGAACTATAGTAGCGCTGATGTCCATTTTTACAACAGCCTGGCGGGTTTTTAATACAGAATCGGATGGGCGGTACGGGTAGTCGAATGGGCGGCGGAGGGTCTTATGCGGCGGAGGAGGCGTCCTCCTCCTCGTCGAGGGCGGCGAAGAGCTTCTTGCCGTCGAGGAGACGTGTGGTGACGTTTCTCATTCGGCCAATCTCTACGGTACGCAACGTGTCATCGGCGCCTCGGGCGTCATAGACCGTTCCCAACAAATAAGAGATGCCGTCTCGTTGCTTGATGGCAAAGGGACGGAGTGTCATCCGTGCTGCTTCGGTTTCGCCATGCGTCGTGACGCTCGAAATATCAAAACTCACCGTGGTTCCGTGGTCGATGGCCTGCTCGACGAGCTCGCACGTGTCGATGCGCTTGATGGGCGTGCGTGTTGCCTTGGTAGCCTTGCTGCCTGCGCTTGGAGCGGGTTCGGGTGTATCGAGGTAGCCGCGAACGTCGGCGCTCGCCATGGCAACTAAGTGCTGCGCCATGCTCTTGCGGATAGCGATAGGCGTGGAGCGGTTGCGCATGACCATACCGTGGAGCCGGATGATCTCTTCATCGGTGAGCGGGCGGGTAAGAAGTTTGTAGCCCACGCCGCGTTTGTACTCAATTTCGTATCCGGCATGGCGAAGCGCGGAGATGGCGGTGTAGATGCTGCGCCGCGCCGCCGAGATGGGCATGCGGGCGGGGTTGTCGGGATGGGCGAGGCGCCGGATCAGCTCATCGGAAAGCATGGCCTTGTCCTCGCCGGTGTTTTCGCTTAATAGTTGCAGGATGCGAACGGCGCGATAGGCTGCCATCGAGGCGGCGCCTCTAGTCGTGGTGTCGTAGGTTTCAACAGCGGCTTCGGTCATGGTGCCCACGTCCTTTCCGTTTTGGGTGGCGACGGTATGGAGCCTAGGACGTGGGGCTTTCCCAGGGGCGCAGGGCGCTCTGGGCGGTCGATAGTCGTCGGCAAACGGCGGGTCGAGTTTTCAACAGCCCTGCTCAACTGACCAAAAACTTGCCAAAAGCTTGACGGATGCTGTTGAAAAAAACGTCTCTCGACCGATGTCGAGAGACGCTTATGCGATGAGCGTTGGCGTGTGGCGACGCGAGCTAGCGTCCGACGATTAGAAGTCGGCGTTGCCCACGGTGCGCGGGTGCGGCAGGACGTCGCGGATGTTGCCCACGCCGGTCAGATACATGACCAAGCGCTCGAAGCCCAGACCGTAGCCGGCGTGCTTGCAGGAACCGTAGCGGCGCAGGTCAAGGTAGTACTTGTACTGCTCGGGATTCATGCCCAGATCCTTGATGCGGGCCTCGAGCAGATCCAGGCGCTCCTCGCGCTGGGAGCCGCCGATAATCTCGCCGATACCGGGAACCAGGCAGTCGGCGGCGGCGACGGTCTTGCCGTCCTCGTTCATGCGCATGTAGAACGCCTTGATCTCGGCCGGGTAGTCGGTCACGAAGGTCGGGCGCTTAAAGTGCTCCTCCGTCAGGAAACGCTCGTGCTCGGTCTGCAGGTCGATGCCCCAGCTGACGGGGTAATCAAACTGGTGGCCAGCAGCGACTGCCTGCTCCAGGATCTCGACGGCCTCGGTGTAGGTAACGCGGGCAAAGTCGGAGTTGGCGACATGGTCCAGGCGCTCGAGCAGACCCTTGTCCACAAACTTGTTGAGCATATTGAGCTCGTCGGGGCAGGTGGCCATAACGTCCTTAAGGACGTACTTGAGCATGGCCTCGGCGTTATCCATGTAGTCGTTAAGGTCGGCAAAGGCCATCTCGGGCTCGATCATCCAAAACTCGGCGGCGTGGCGCGTGGTGTTGGAGTTCTCGGCACGGAAGGTGGGACCAAAGGTGTATACGTCGCCAAAGGCCATGGCAAAGTTCTCGGCATTGAGCTGGCCGGACACGGTGAGGCTCGCATGCTTGCCAAAGAAGTCCTGGCTCCAGTCGACCTCGCCGGACTCGGTGAGGGGCGGATTTTTGGGGTCGAGCGTGGTCACGCGGAACATCTCGCCGGCGCCCTCGCAGTCACTCGTGGTGATGATGGGGGTGTTGACGTAGACAAAGCCCTGCTCCTGGAAGAAGCGGTGGATGGCGGCAGCCGCGACAGAGCGGATGCGGAACACGGCGCGGAACAGGTTGGTGCGCGGGCGCAGGTGCTGCTGGGTGCGCAGGAACTCGACGGTTGCGCGCTTCTTTTGCAGCGGGTAATCCGGGGCGCTGACGCCCTCGACCTCGATGGAGGTGGCAGAAAGCTCGAAAGGCTGGGGCGCATCGGGGGTCAGCTTGA
The DNA here is from genome assembly GCA_902493915.1 of uncultured Collinsella sp. GTDB lineage: Bacteria > Actinomycetota > Coriobacteriia > Coriobacteriales > Coriobacteriaceae > Collinsella. The sequence continues at coordinate 9,855 of CABUQY010000019.1, read as the reverse complement.
CGGTGCCGGTGCAAATGAGTGCGGCCGAGACGTTTTGATGGGCGATCTCGTCGTAGTTGTCGAGTGCCTCGCGGTTCATGACGACCTGCAGGTCGCGGAAGCAGCTGCCGTCGTTGAGCGTAACAAAGCCAAAGTTCTTCATGTCGCGGACGGACTTGACCCAGCCGGCGACGGTGACGGTCTGGCCGCCGAGCGACTCGGCATCGGCATAGAGCTGCGCGATTTTGGTGCGGTTCACGTATCCTCCCATAACGGTTGAATGATAGTTATCCATACAGTTCGATATTCTAGCAGCTCGGCTCATTTGAGCTATACAGATAAAGCATTGGCGGGATGGTTTTTCAAACGAAAAGCGCCCGCGGCCAAATGGTCGCGGGCGCTTGACGAGGTGCCTTTTGGCTGTGTGGCGTGGGGCCTGGCTACTTGGTCTTGGCAACCAGCAGCGGGTCGCCAAGCTTGACGAGCGGGTTGCCGCCGATAAGCGTTCCAGACTCGCCGACATGGTCGATGCTCTTAAGACGATCTAGCTCGGAGACGATGACGGTCACGATGTCCTCGTGACCAGCGGCCTTAATGGCCTCGCGGTCGAAGCTGATGAGCGGCTGGCCTGCCTTGACCACATCGCCCATCTCGACAAAGCGGGCAAAACCCTTGCCGTTCATTTCCACGGTGCCCAGGCCAACATGGATGAACACGCGCAGGCCGTCCTCGGTGATCATGCCGATGGAGTGGTTGGTGACAGTGGTGGCACCGATGCGGCCGTTGGCGGGCGCATAGATGGTGCCGGTAATGGGCTCGATGCCATAGCCCTGGCCAAGCATGCCCGAGGCGATCGTCTCGTCGGGAACCTCGTTCAGGTTGACGAGCACGCCGTTGACGGGGGCATAGATGACGCCTTCGCGGGTAGCGAAGCTTGCTGCGGGCGGAACGGACGCCTCGCCGGTCGAGGTGAAGGTGGACTTAAGCGAATCGAGCAGACCCATAGTTGCCTCCAACTTAAATAGGCGCATATCGCGCGTTTGGTTTGCCGGAAACGTTTCACATGTGTTTCGCGGCTTGGTCAACGCCCCTATTCTACGCTGCTCAACGATACCTCTGAACTGGGATTATGTGATATATCAGTTGAAGGGAAACTTATTGCTGGAGTGTTTCTGCGCCACGGGTTCAGGTGGGGTACGCTTGAAGGCGAAAAACAAGGGCGCATAATTTGCGCGAAGGGAGCACATATGATTGTCGAGAACCATGCGCTGTGGGGCGAGGAGCCGACCGAGGATTATCCGGCGACGTTTACGTATTTGGGTGCCGAGCCGTTGCCCGATAAACCGAATGGCCGCCGCCCCGCGGTGATTATCTGTGGCGGAGGTGCGTTTACGCATATCGCTCCGCATGAGCAGGATCCTGTGGCGTTTGCGTTTTTGGATCACGGTTACCAGGCCTTTGTGCTCAACTATGTCACGAGTTCTACGGGTGACGTGAGCTTTCCGCACCCCCAGGCAGATCTTGCCAAGATGGTCGCCACGGTGCGCGCCAACGCCGACGAGTGGCATGTCGATCCTAAGCGCGTGTGCGTCGTGGGCTTTTCTGCTGGCGGCATGATTTGCGCCTCGCTGGCAACACAGTGGAAGACCGGCCCCTTTGCGGCACTTGCCGGGGCGCGTCCGGACGACATTCGTCCCGATGCCGTGGTGCTGGGCTATCCATTGCTCGACTTTGCCTATGTGCGCGACATGCAGACGCGCGATCCGCGCATTGACTTGCGTGTGCCCAAGACGGGCGGCAAGACGGGGCGCGATTTGCTCAACGACTACCTGTCGATGGTGACGGGCGGCGAGGCAACTGACGAGCATCTGGCCGACATCTGCCCCACCACGCATGTTTCGCGTCAGATGCCACCGACCTTTGTGTGGGGCGTGTCCGACGACAAGACGGCGCCGATCGCGCAGGTCTACCCGTTTGCGCAGCGCATGGCCGAGGAGGGCGTTGCATGCGAGATGCACGTCTTTGACCAGGGTGGTCACGGCCTTTCGCTCGGCAACGCCAACACCGCGGTCGACAACGAGGACAAGCAGGTGGCGGTCCGTCCCTGGATCCGCCTAGCCTTCCGCTTCCTGGAGCGCCACGGGTTTTAGTTACGGCGTTTTACCAAACGCCGTAACCACTTGACGCTGCAAGCCCGCCAGGGCGGCAATCTGACGTTCAGCTTCGGCGGCATGACCAGAAGGTCAATGCCGCCTCGCTTCAAGGCACCTTGCTCGCGCTGGCGGGCTTTCGCTGTCCGCGCCAAAACATCGGCGTTGCCATGGCCCAGATGCGGCACTTGGGGACGTTCCTTTTGTGCCGGCACTTGGGGACGGTCCTTGCAGCAATCTGTCGATTGAACGTCGTTGTGTGTTCGCGCTATCATGCATGGTTACAATTGGTTAGCCGTGGCAAACGGTTAGCCAAGGTAAACTAAATGCAACGCCCTGTGGGCGTCGGGGGAGGAACACGGACGTGAAGCTCGATACACTCGAGATTGGAAAGGACGCCGTTGTCGCATCGGTGGCATCGGACGATCAGGCACTCCGACAGCATATTTTGGACATGGGTCTTACGCCGGGCACCGAAGTCACCATGATGAAGTACGCCCCCATGGGCGATCCGCTCGAGATCCGCCTGCGTGGCTACGAGTTGACACTGCGCAAGGACGATGCCGCTCGCATCGAGCTCGTGGGTATTCACGACACCGATACGGGTCCGCGCGCTAACGCCGCAATCGGCACGACGGAGCATCCGGCCCTGGGCGAGGGGACGTATTCGCCCCGTGCGGCAAAGACGGCCGTGCCCGAGGGCGCGCCGCTGCACTTTGCCCTCGCCGGCAACCAAAACTGCGGCAAGACCACGTTATTCAACCAGCTGACGGGCTCCAACCAGCACGTCGGTAACTTTCCCGGCGTGACGGTCGACCGCAAAGATGGCACCATCCGCAACCACCCCGAGGCAAGCGTTACCGACCTGCCAGGCATCTATTCGCTGTCGCCGTACACGGGCGAAGAGATCGTGAGCCGTCAATTCATCCTTGACGAAAACCCCGACGCCATCATCGACATCATCGACGCCACCAATATCGAACGCAACCTGTACCTGACGCTACAGCTTATGGAGCTCGACCGTCCTATGGTCATCGCGCTCAACATGATGGACGAGGTGACCGCCAACGGCGGCGCCGTGGACGTCAACCTGCTCGAGAGTCTGTTGGGCGTGCCCGTTGTTCCCATTAGTGCTGCCCGCAACGAGGGTATCGGCGAGTTGGTGGATCATGCCTTGCACGTGGCGCGGTTCCGCGAGCGCCCCGGTCGCCTGGACTTTTGCGCGCCCGACGGTCCGGACGGCGGTGCGCTGCATCGCTGCATCCACGGTATTGCTAACCTGATCGAGGACCATGCCGTGACGGCGCACATCCCGGTGCGCTTTGCGGCGACCAAGCTGGTCGAGGGCGATGAGCTGGTAACCGAGGCGCTTCACCTGGATCGCAACGAGCTCGACGCCATCGAGCACATCATTACCCAGATGGAGGGCGAGGCCGGCACCGACCGCCTATCTGCGCTGGCCGATATGCGTTTTAGCTTTATCGGCGACGTGTGCGGGCGTTGCGTCGTCAAGCCGCACGAGAGCCGCGAGCACGTGCGCTCCGTCAAGATTGACCGCATCCTGACAGGTCGTTACACAGCCATTCCGGCGTTTCTGGTGATCATGGGCCTCGTCTTTTGGCTGACGTTTGGCGTGATCGGCGCGGCGTTGCAGGGACTCATGGAGGACGGTATCGCTGCCATCATCGCCTCGGCCGATGCGGGCCTCAAGGCGTTCGGTACCAACGACGTGGTGCGCTCGCTGGCTGTCGACGGCGTGCTTACGGGCGTGGGCAGTGTGCTGACCTTCCTGCCGATTATCGTCGTGCTCTTTTTGTTCCTCTCCATTCTGGAAGACTCCGGATACATGGCGCGCGTGGCCTTTGTCATGGATAAGGTGTTGCGTCGCTTTGGCCTGTCGGGCCGCAGTTTCGTGCCCATGCTCGTCGGTTTTGGCTGCACCGTGCCGGCTATCATGTCGACCCGTACGCTCCCATCCGAGCACGACCGCAAGATGACGGTCATGCTCACGCCGTTTATGAGCTGCTCAGCCAAGCTGCCGGTTTACGGCTTGCTGTGCGGGGCGTTTTTCCCGCAGGCGACGGTTCCCGCCATGGTCTCGCTCTATCTGATCGGTATCGTGGTCGGCTGCGTCGCGGCTTTGGTGCTCAACCGCACGGCATTTAAGGGCGACCCGGTGCCGTTTATCATGGAGCTCCCCAATTACCGCCTGCCGAGCGTCAAGACGACGGTGATGCTGGCATGGGATAAGGCCAAGGACTTCATCACCAAGGCCTTTACCATTATCTTTGCCGCGACCGTGGTCATCTGGTTCCTTCAGACGTTCGACATCCGCTTTAACGTGGTCGCCGACCAGTCGCAAAGCCTGCTTGCCGGTCTGGGTAGCATCATCGCGCCGGTGTTGGCCCCGCTCGGCTTTGGCGACTGGCGCGCCTCGACGGCGCTCGTCACGGGGCTCATTGCCAAGGAGAGCGTCATCTCGACGCTCACGGTGCTTTTGGGCGCAACGTCGCCCGCGGCGCTGTCGACCATGTTTTCGCCGTTTACCGCCTACGTGTTCTTGGTCTTTACGTTGCTGTACCCGCCTTGTGTGGCGGCAATCGGCGCCGTCAAGAGCGAGTTGGGCGCGCGCTATGCCGTGGCCGTATTCGCGTTTCAGGTCGCCGTTGCCTGGATCGTGGCGTTTGTCGTGCATTCGGCGGGCATATTGCTGGGGTTGGCTTAGTTATTTATTGACGGCGCAACCTCTGTGTATCGAATTGTTTTCGGCCCCGCATCTGTACTGACGGATGCGGGGCCGTTGCTATATAATCGCCTCCGCTCAAAACGATTGGAGACGTTATATATGACTCAGACAAGGCAAGACGGCATCACGCTCAAGCAGTGGCTCCCACTCGTCGGGCTCACCTGCTGTGCGTTCGTGTTCAACACGTCGGAGTTTATGCCCATCGGCCTTTTGACTGATATCGCCGCGTCGTTCTCGCTCACCGAGGCCCAGGCGGGCATCATGATCTCGGTCTATGCCTGGGGCGTCATGCTGCTGTCGCTGCCGCTCATGGTGTTCGCCTCGCGCTTTGAGTTCAAGCGGATGCTGCTGGGCGTGCTGGCCGTGTTCTCGCTCGGTCAGTTCCTGTCCGCTGTGGCGCCGACCTATCCCATCCTGGTCTGCGCGCGCCTGGTGGTCGCTTGCGCACATGCCGTGTTCTGGTCAGTCGCCTCGATTATGGCCTCGCGCCTGGTCGACACTCGCCACGGCGCGCTCGCCATCAGCATGATCGCTACGGGCTCGTCCATCGCGCAGATCTTTGGCCTGCCTCTCGGTCGCGCCATTGGCTTGGCCGTGGGCTGGCGCATGACGTTTGCCGTGGTCGGGGGCCTCTCAGCCATCGCGGTCGTCTACCAGGCAGCGGTGTTCCCGGCCATGCCGGCGGGTGAGCGCTTTACCGTCAAACAGCTGCCCGAGCTGCTCAAGAACCCGCTCCTCATCGCGCTCTACGCAGTCACGGTCTTCATGGCGACCGGCTATTACGCAAGCTACAGCTATGTCGAGCCCTTCCTGGCGCAGGTCGCGCACGTCGATGCGGGCGCCATTACCATGACGCTGACGGCGTTTGGCTGCTCTGGTTTGCTCGGAAGCTGGCTGTTTGGCCGCCTGTTCGATGGGCATCGCTTCCCGTTCTTGGCTATCACGCTCTCCGGCGTGCCGGTGGCCCTGCTGCTCATGGGGCCGGCCGCATCGTCGCTCGTGACAGTGCTTGCCGTCTGCGCACTGTGGGGTTGCTGCGCCACGGCCTTTAACGTGGCGTTTCAGGCCGAGCTCATCAAGCACACGCCGGCAGATTCGTCGGCCGTCGCCATGTCGATCTTCTCGGGCCTGTTCAACCTCGGTATCGGCACGGGTACCGCGATCGGCGGAGCCGTGGTTTCGGGTCCCGGTATCGCCTGGATCGGCTTTGTGGGCGGGGCGATTGCCGTCGTGGGCGTCATCCTCGCCATCACCGTGCTGTTTCCGGCCATCCGCCGCGCCAAGCCCGTCGCCTAATCACGTCCCCTCATCAGTTGCGGTGGAATAGTTCCTGTTTAAGGCTTCTGAAGGCCCAGACAGGAACTATTCCACCGCAACTTATTTTGGGGGAGAGGATACAAGCTGGGCATACAATGGATGTCGTTGTGTTGAGCTTACCGGGAGGCTGTTATGTGGGCATACGAGACGACGTTCTATCAGATCTATCCGCTGGGCTTTTGCGGGGCTCCGCGCGAAAACGCCGCGCCCGTTGCCGAGGATGAGCTCGCCCAGGCTGCCAACGCCGCGCCCAACCCCGATGCTCCTATCATGAAGGTCGCCCAATGGGCCGACTACATGCAGGAACTCGGCGTTGGCGCTGTGCTCATCAACCCACCGCTCGAATCTGATAGCCACGGCTACGATACACGCAGCCTGCGCCATATCGACCGTCGCCTGGGTGGGGACGCCGACTTTGCCGCCGTATGCGACACGCTGCATGCCCATGGCATCCGCGTGGTGCTCGATGCCGTCTTCAACCACGTCGGCCGCGGTTTTTGGGCCTTCCGCGATGTGCAGGGGCGCAAGTGGGACTCGCCGTACAAGGACTGGTTCCACATTAGCTTTGACGGCGATTCCTGCTATGGCGATGGCTTTTGGTACGAGGACTGGGAAGGCCATTTTGAGCTTGTGAAGCTCAACCTGCAAAATCCCGCTGTGGTCGATTACCTGCTCGAGTCCGTGCGCCGCTGGGCCGAGGTCTTTGGCGTCGACGGCCTGCGCCTGGACGTTGCCTATATGCTCGACCGCGACTTTATGCGCCGCCTGCACGTCTTTACCCGTGAGCTCAAGCCCGACTTTGTGCTGATCGGCGAGACGCTCCACGGCGACTACAACCAAATCGTCAACGACGAGATGCTCGACTCCTGCACCAACTACGAGTGCTACAAGGGCCTGTACTCCAGCTTTAACTCGGTCAACATGTTCGAGATCGCCCATTCGCTGCACCGCCAGTTTGGCGGCGATCCGTGGTGCATCTACCGCGGCAAACATCTGCTGTCGTTTGTCGACAACCACGATGTGCCGCGCCTGGCAAGTATCCTCACCGACAAGTCGTGTCTGCGTCCCGCCTACGGCATGCTCTTTGGCATGCCGGGCATCCCGTGCGTCTACTATGGCAGCGAGTGGGGAATTGCCGGCGAAAAGGGTGGCCCCGATGGCGACTGGGCGCTGCGACCTGCGCTCAATGAGCCTGCGCCCAACGAGCTGACGGCGTTCATCACGCAGCTTGCGCACCTTCGCTCGGCCGACGACGCGGCTGCCCGTGCTCTCAACTACGGTGCCTATCGCAACGTGGTGATCCAGAACAAGCAGCTGCTGTTCGAGCGCGCCTGTGACGGCGCGACGGTACTCGTGGCGGTGAATGCCGTGGGTGAGCCTTACACCTTTGGCGCCGGCGAGCTCAACGGGTCCTTCGTCGACCTGCTTGCCGACGATGCGCCCACGGTCGAGCTGACGGGTACCCTTGAGCTTGCACCCTACGAGGTGCGCTATCTGTTGAGAGCCTAGCCCATGGCCGTATCTGACGAGGGCTATCAACATATTGAGCATGGGTTTGAGCCTGTGTTCGACCAGCACTCGCGCGTTTTGGTGCTCGGGTCGTTTCCCTCGGTGCTTTCGCGCGCCAATGCCTATTATTACGGCAACCCTCAGAATCGCTTTTGGCGTGTGATGGCCACGTGCCTCGGTATGCCTGTGCCGCCCAACGAGGGCGATCCTTTGGCAAGCGGTGAGCCCGCGACGCTCGATGCCTCCATTGCCGCCAAGCGGGCCATGCTGCTGAACGGCGGCGTGGCCCTGTGGGATGTGATCGAGAGCTGCGACATTAAGGGCTCGAGCGACGCGAGCATTCGTAACGTTGTGCCGGCACATATCGAGCGCATTACCGATGCCGCGCCGATCGAGGTCGTTGTCTGTAACGGCGGTACGGCAGGGCGACTCTACAAACGCTATCTACAAGAGCGGACGGGGCTACCCGCCATCGTGCTGCCGTCGACGAGTCCTGCCAACGCGGCGTGGCGTTTGGAGCGGCTTGTCGAGCGTTGGCACGAAGCCGTTGACTGGGCTGTTATTTAATTTAGATTTTTGTTTGAGCGTGGGCGCCCAGACGTTTCAGAACGCCTCGCCAGATCGGCGCGGGCACGGCTGGCTCGGCGCAAACCATGCCGTCGGTGCCGACGTTGGCGGCATTGCCGCCGCCAAGTCGCTGTGCATGCTCGACGGAGCAGCCCATGCGCACAGCGCCCACAAGCTTATCCATCGCTTCCGAAAAAGGTCGGCGCAAGAGTCCCATGCGCGGAGAGCGACGAAGCGCCGCAATGCCGCTGCCGGCGCAGATGGCAACGCCGCCACACCACAATTGGTCATGGCGCTCGCATGCCTTGTGCAGACGAACGGCGGTCCCACGCGCCTGTTCAGCGCCCTGTCGTGCGGCTCGGATCACGGCATAGACACGCGTTCCCGTACCGCCAAAGCGCTCAAGCGCCTGCTCGATAGCAGTCAACGTCTCATCGTCAGCCATATCTTCAATGGCCAGCACGATGCCATCGGCAACGCCGTCGGCATCATCCGCCTTCAAGTCGACCGGGCGGGGGAGTGCGGTGCCGGAAAGTTGAGCATAGGCGGCGATGGCATCCTGCAGGTCCCAGAGCAAAAACTCAAGATCGGCGCTATTGGGAATACTGATATACGCAATAGTTTGCAGCGTTTTGGGCTTATCGCCGCGCGCGATCGTCTCCATGCCATCTCCTTTCCGGCTCGTTTCCGTTTAGGTTACACCGTCTGGCGGCGCCTCGCCGCGCTATCCTAGTGCAACCCTTACGAAAGGAACGCCATGCGTCTGCCCATGAATACCTCGCTTGCCACGCTCAAGCCCTCCGGTATCCGCCGGATCAATGCGCTCGCCGCCCAGCACCCGGGGTGCATCGCGCTCGCGCTCGGCGAGCCCGATTTTCCCACGCCCGATGTGATTAGCGCCGAGGTGACTGCTTCGTTGGGCCGCGGTGACACGCACTATCCGCCCAACAACGGTCGCCCCGCCCTGCGTGAGGCGTTATCTGCCTACATGGGGGACGCGGGCCTGGCGTTTTCCGCCGATGAGGTCATCCTGACCGACGGTGCGACCGAGGCACTGTCGGCAACATTCATGGCTATGCTCAACCCCGGCGACGAGGTCATTATCCCCACGCCGGCCTTTGGCCTGTACGAGAGCATCGTCGTGGCCAACCACGCCAAGGCGGTCTTTTTGGATACGGAGCCTGCGCAATTCCAGATTGACGAGGACGCACTTCGTGCTTGCGTGACGCCGGCGACCAAGGCCATCGTCATCTGCACGCCCAACAATCCTACGGGTTGCATCCTCAACGCGGCTTCGCTCGACGCCGTGGCGCGCGTGGCAGAGCAGGCGGGCATCTACGTGGTCTGCGACGACGTATACAACCGCCTGGTTTATGTGGATGGCTACGAGCGCTTTGCCCAGCGTCACCCGGAGCTGCGTGAACAGACGGTCATCATCGAGAGCTTCTCCAAGCCCTGGTCCATGACCGGCTGGCGCCTGGGCTGGCTCGCGGCAGCGGCACCCGTCATCGCCGAGATCGCCAAGGCTCACCAATACTTAGTATCGAGTGCCGTCTCCTTCGAAATGGACGCCGCAGCCCGAGCCCT
>CABUQY010000018.1 GCA_902493915.1 uncultured Collinsella sp. | reverse complement strand
GATTCTCGGCGGGATCTTCGACCAGCGTAATACCAAAGTTGGACAAAACTTCTGCAGGGGTAACACCAGGCATGGGGCCTCCTTTAAAAACGCGACACATGGACGCGGCGCGCACTTTACTCACGTAAAGCACGTTGTACCCGATATGCAAAAACGTTTTTGCGGCAAGGGTGGCAAGCCCGCCCAACGGTCAAAAATCGCAGGCAAGCGGCCTAGTCATTGGGGACGTTTTTAAACGCCTAGTCATTGGGGACACTCTTGAACAGGCAACATTCAAGGAATGTCCCCGGATGCCGGCACTTAGGGACGTTCCCAAAGTGCCGGCACATAAGGAACGTCCCTAAGTGCCGACTACCGAATGGCGCCGCCGAAATTATCGAACAACCTGTTCAAAAACACGAGCGAGCACTGTCGCGTCTATACTAAAGCGCAGCAAAAGAAAGGACTCCGCTTTGAGCATCACGCCCCTCGATAGCATTCGCCGCGCCATCGCCCGCCGCAATGGCGTCGCCGACCCCGCCGTAGCGGGCAGCGGCACCGCAAGGGCCCAGGGCGGACGCATCGAGAACGGCCTGTTCCCCGCCTCCCACACGGCCGAAGAGCTCGCGCGCATCCAAGAGCTGAGCCAGCGCAACGCCGGCGGCCCCAACAGCAGCCAGGCCACGCGCCGTCGCCGGCGCGAACGCGATCGCGAGCCCGACCCCATCCACCGCATGGTCAACGCCTGGTGGAACCGCCTGCTCGGCGTTGTCTACGGCGGCGGCTTCTCCACGCAGGAAGCCGAATACGAGGAACACGCCACCCGTCGCGACTATCTCTGGAATACCCTGGGCACCGCCGTGTGGGGCTTCGCGTTTCCCCTGCTCACCATTGTGTCCACGCAGCTTGTGGGCGCCGAGGAAGCCGGTAAGTTCTCCATCGCCTTCGTCACCGGCACGCTCATCATGATCGCATGCAACTACGGCGTGCGCAATTTCCAGGTCTCAGACATCGACGAAAAGACGTCCTTTGCCTCCTACCAGCTCAACCGCTGGCTTTGTGGAGCGCTCGCCCTAGGCTGCGGCCTCATGTACAGCAGCGCCCGCGGCTATGACGCGCAGATGGCGACGATCGGCCTGGGCGTCTACCTCTACAAGGTGATCGACGGCGTCGCCGACGTGTACGAAGGCCGCCTGCAGCAGGCCGACAAGCTCTACCTGGCCGGCATGAGCCAAACGCTACGCTCCGTCGGCGTCATCGCGGTCTTTAGCGCGGCGCTGTTCCTCACGCGCAGCATGCCCATCGCGGCCATGGCCATGGGCATCGCCGCGATCGCCTCGCTCGTGCTGGTCACCGCGCCGCTTGCCCTGCTCGAGACCGAAAAATCGCGCCGCGTGAGCCTGCGCGAGGTCGGCCACCTGTTTGTCCAGTGCGCCCCGCTCTTTGGTGCACTGTTCCTGTTCAACCTTATTGAGAGCATGCCCAAGTTTGTGATGGAAGGCACGCTGGCATACAAATATCAGCTGTACTTTAATGCCCTGTTCTTTCCGGCGCAGGCTATTTTGTTGAGCGTCGGATTTGTCTACAAACCGCAGCTCCTGCGCTTGTCGAGCATTTGGGCTAATCCTCGCAAGCGTCGTCGCTTTGACCTGATTATTGTTGCCGTTATGGCGCTGATCGTGGCCATCACCGGCGTGTGCGCCGCATTTATGGCAGGTCCCGGTATTCCCCTCATGAGCTTTATGTACGGCCTCAGCTTTGAGCGCTACCGTACGCTGGCGTTGCTGATGGTCGTCGCCGGCGGCGTCACCGCGGCCATCGACTTTATCTACGCCATCATCACGGTGCTACGCCACGCTGGAGACGTCACCAAGATCTACCTGATCTGCTTCGCCGTAAGCGTGGTGCTGCCGGTGATCTTGATTAAGCTGCTGGGTCTGATGGGCGCTGTGGTGAGCTACCTAGCCATCATGGCCCTACTCCTGGTGCTACTGATTATCGAGTACGCCCACATCCGCCAACGCATAGAACGCGACCGCAACCCATACGGCGCCTAATTAGCTGCCCGGTCACCGGAATTTGCGATGGAATCACCCCGGCTGGGGTCTCGTTGCGGACAATATTCATCACGCAAAACTAAGTGAGTAGACTTTTACCGAATCCCCGACCACACCAACAGAGCACAAGTCTGTGACCTGCGGTTTTATTGAGGCAAATATGTTGGGTGCTCGGCATTTCCAAAAAAGTCTACTCACTTAGCCGGCGGGCAGCCAAATGATTATTTAATCCCCGTCCCAGAGAAATCAATTAGCGGGCAGAAGGGCAAAAGTAGTCAAATAAGCCCCGTCCCAAATTAGCTACCCCTTGCACCGATTATTCGCCCGGGTTGATGTTCGCGTAGAACTCCGCCCCGTCGTCCAGGCGCAGGATGCCCACGCGACCGAACTCGGAGCCGGTGGCGGCAGCGCAGTCGATGTCGATGCGATCGGGCACACCGGCGGCATCCTCGCCGCCCAGGCGCACAATCTGCCCGCGGCCCGACTCCTCATCGAGCCCCGCAAGACCACCGACCTCGCAATAACGCCCGAGCGACACCGTTGGCGTGTGACCGCTCACCACGACCGGACCCTTGCCCTCGGCAGAAAGCAGCCCAGTCGGCACATCCCAATAGCCGTGACGAATCCACAGCAGGTCATCGGACGACTGCACCGCGAGCATCTGCTGCAGCAGCTCGCGATCGGCACCCACCGCTCCGACGCCATCGGCACAATCGACACCATGCTCAAGCAAAAACGCGCGCGCCGCCTTCATCTCGATTCCAGCATGTACCAGCAGATACGGGCGCTCCTCGGTCTCGACCACCGCGTAGAGCGGCAGCGCGACCATCCATCGCACGAGCTCCTCGTATGCCTCAAATTCCATGTCGTTGAGCTGCTCACGCGTCGTCCAGCCACCGTTGATATCCCAGGTCTCGGCATCGAGCGGATCCTGGCCAATGATGGCATCGAGCATGATCTGCTCGTGATTACCCTTGAGCACGTGGGCGTTGGGCAGCGAGCGCACGAGCTTAATAACGCCGACCGGATCGGGCCCGCGATCGATCATGTCGCCCAGCACGTACAGCGTGTCGTCGGACGTCAAAGAGATCTTAGACAGGGCCTCGTCAAGCGCACGCACGTGCCCGTGAGCATCAGATGTCACATAGATCGCCATGGTACGCCTCTCCTTGCATTGCGGCCGAAGCCCGGTGCCGCAACTAAAACTTCAAGTTGAACTTAAACGTTACCCATTGTACTCCGTTGCAATAAAGCTGGAAAGGGTTTCCGAGCAGAGGCAAAGACGGCAGCCATCTATGACGATATCGCGCACGCCCGCAATCCAACCCCATAAACCCACCATCTTTGGGTACAAATAACCGCAGACAACTGACCGTGCCACGCCAACCACCCAGGAGCGGACACTATCCATGAACCAGATCCTTCTCTTTATCGGCCTCGTCATCATTTTGTGCCTGACCATCAAACCCGTCGGCAAAAAACTCCCCTTCCCCACCCTGCTCATCTTTATCGCGCTGGGCATGCTGTTGGGCGTCAACGGCCCGACGCATATCGACTTTAGCGACTACGCACTCACCGAAACCGTCTGCAGCACGGCGCTGCTGTTCATCATGTTCTACGGCGGCTTTAACACCAATATCGACCGCGCCAAGCCCGTCGCTGCGCCGGCGGTGCTGCTGAGCACGCTCGGCGTCGTCATCACTGCCGGCATCACCGGCGTGTTCGCCCACTTCGCGCTGGGGTTCGACTGGATCGGTGGCCTGCTGCTGGGATCGGTCGTGGCATCCACCGACGCGGCAAGCGTCTTTAGCGTACTGCGTGAGCACAGCCTGTCGCTGAGAGGTGGCACCGACTCGCTGCTCGAGGTCGAATCGGGCTCCAACGACCCCGTCGCCTACATGCTCACCGCCGTGCTCGCCACACTAGCGGCCGGCGGCGACATCAACATTCCCGCACTGCTGGCCAAGCAGATTATCCTGGGCGTGGGCCTGGGCCTTGCCATCGGCTGGGCGGCGGGCCGCCTGATTGAACGCGCGCACGCAACGGCCAAGGACGCGCAGACCATCTTTTTGTTCGCCGTGGCCATCGTCGCCTACGCGCTGCCGAGCTACCTGGGCGGCAACGGCTTTTTGGCTGTATACCTGGCCGGCATTGTGCTGGGTGCCAGCGACATCACCGGCAAAGTCGAGATGGCGCACTTCTTTGACACCCTCACCGAGATGGCAGAGATGACCATCTTCTTCTTGCTGGGCCTGCTCGTTACACCCGCACGCCTGCCGCAAATGCTGCTACCGGGCCTGGCACTCATGGCGTTTATGCTCTTTGCGAGCCGCCCCATCGCCGTAGGCATGCTGCTAGCGCCGTTTAGGACGAACCCTCGCCAGGTCGCGCTCGTAAGCTGGGCGGGCCTGCGCGGAGCAGCTTCGGTCGTCTTTAGTCTCTTTGCCGTGGTGGCCGGCGTTCCCGGCGGACACGACCTATTTGACCTGGTGTTTGTGATTGCCGTGTCGAGCATTGTGGTGCAGGGCTCGCTGCTGCCGGCGGTGGCGAAGAAGCTCGATATGATCGATGCGACCGGCGACGTGCGTCGCACCTTTAACGACTACCGCGACGAAGACGGCATGTCGTTCGTCAAGCTCAAGGTAGGCGCTGGACATCCGTTTGCCGGTCGCTCGCTCGCCGACATTGGCAGCGCCACAGACATGCTCGTGGTCCTGGTGCTGCGCGACGGGGCGCACCCGGTACTGCCCAATGGCGACACCGTGATCCAGGAAGGCGATCTGTTGGTGATGGCCGCCCCAACGTTCGAAGAGCGTGCCGAGGTTACGCTGCGCGAGGTCACCGTGACGCCCCACGGTCGCCTGGCCGGCCAGCGTCTGCGCGACGTGCCGCAGGGCAAGCACCCGTTTATTGTGGTGATGCTTAAGCGCGACGGCCAGACGATCATCCCCGACGGCAACACCCTCATATACGCCGGCGACGAAGCCGTCATCGCCACACTGGCGTCGTAGTGACCAGGAAGTGGCTAATTTGCGACGAAGAGATCAAGCGCCTAGGAACCTCATGCCTTCGCTCGCAGATTCGGATTTGCCTGAGGAGTAAAGCACCCCTCCCCCATGTAACCATCCTGTAAATCATAGCGACGCACTCGAGTTTTACCGTGATGCGGTCGCGCCTGGCGCTGCACTGTGCTAAAGTATCCCGAACGTTCAAACGACTACGAGGGGGAACTAGAAGATGGCACGTGTGCACAACTTCTCAGCTGGCCCGGCCGCACTGCCCACAAGCGTGCTCGCCGAGATCGCCGACGAGATGATGGACTACCGCGGTTGCGGCATGTCCGTGCTCGAGATGAGCCATCGATCTAGCATGTACCAGCAGATCATCGATGACGCTGAGGCAACTCTGCGCCGCCTGCTGAGCATCCCCGACAACTACCGCGTCCTGTTTTTGCAGGGCGGCGCCACGCTGCAGTTTGCGGGCATCCCCATGAACCTCATGCGCCGTGGCCGCGCCGGCTACGTCGTGACCGGCAACTTTGCCAACAAGGCATACAAAGAAGCCGCCAAGTACGGCGAGGCCGTGCTGCTCGCGAGCTCCGAGGACACCAACTTCGACCGCATCCCCGACATGGCCGACATCAACGCGCGCATTGCCGCCGAGGCCGCGAGCGACGGGCTCGACTACGTTTACATCTGCCAGAACAACACCATCTTTGGCACCATGTACCACGAGCTGCCCGCTTGCGGCGACGTACCGCTGGTCGCAGATGTCTCGAGCTGCTTTCTGTCGCAGCCGCTCGATGTTGAGCGCTACGGGCTCATCTACGCCGGCGCGCAGAAAAACGCCGGCGCCGCGGGCGTGACCGTGGTTATCGTGCGCGACGACCTCATCGCCGACGGCCCCGCCTTTGCGCGGGCGCCGCAGTACATGGACCTTAAGACCCAGGCCGCCAAGGGCTCCATGCTCAACACGCCCAACACCTTTGGCATCTACGTGTGCGGCAAGGTATTCCGCTGGGTGGAGCAAACCGGCGGACTTGGCGCCATGGCCGAGCGCAACTGGGCCAAGGCCAACCTGCTCTACAACCTGCTCGAGCAAAGCGAGCTGTTCCATGGCACCACGCAGACAGACAGCCGCTCCATCGCCAACGTCACCTTCCGTACCGGCGACGCCGAGCTCGATGCGGCCTTTGTCGCAGGCGCGGCCGAGCACCAGATTCAAAACGTCAAGGGCCATCGCCTGGTGGGCGGCATGCGCGCGAGCGTCTACAACGCCGTAACCATGGAAGATGTGCAGGCACTGGCCTCGTACATGAAGGACTTCGAAGCGCAGCTTAGTTTGAGCCCGCGATCTAACTAGCCCGCAACGCGCGGGCCGATCAGCCATCTCAGACCACCCTGTATAGATCAAAACCTGCTAAGGAGTTTTCCATGCGCAAGATTAAAACCATCGATGACATTACCAAGGACGGCAAGGTCGAGTTTGGTGAGGGCTACGAGTTTGTGAGCACCGCCGAAGAGGCCGACGCCATTCTGATGCGCTCGACCGACCTGCACGGCTACGAGCTGCCCGAGGGCATCCGCGCTATCGCCCGCTGCGGCGCCGGCGTCAACAACATCCCCGTCGAGGAGTACGCCAAGAAGGGCGTCGTCGTCTTTAACTCCCCCGGCGCTAACAGCAACGCCGTTAAGGAGCTCGTCCTAGGCATGCTGGTGCTCTCGAGCCGCGGCGTGGTGCAATCGATGAACTGGGTGCGCGACAACGCCGACGACCCCGAGATTCAGGTCGATGCCGAAAAGGCCAAGAAGGCCTTTGTGGGCCGCGAGCTCAAGGGCAAGCGCATCGGCGTCATCGGCCTGGGCAACGTGGGCTCCAAGGTCGCCAACGCCTGCGTCGACCTGGGCATGGACGTTTACGGCTACGACCCGTTCATTTCCGTTGAGCACGCGTGGGTGCTGAGCCGCGAGGTGCAGCGTGTGGGCACGCTCGAGGATCTCTGCCGCGGCTGCGACTACCTCACCGTACACGTGCCCAGCAAGGCCGACACCATCGGCATGATCAGCACCGAGCAGATTAACCTGTTGGCACCCGACGCCGTGCTCATCAACTACGCACGCGAAACCATCATTGACGAGGACGCCGTCGACGCTGCCCTGCGCGAGGGCAAGCTGAGCTGGTTTAGCTGCGACTTTGCCACGCCCAAAACCGTCAAGATGCCCAACACGTTTATCACCACGCACTCGGGCGCCGGCACCGGCGAGGCCGAGGCCAACTGCGCCGATATGGCCATCAGCGAGCTCAAGGATTACCTGGAGAACGGCAACATCGCGCACAGCGTCAACTACCCCGCCTGCAGCATGGGCAAGGCGCGCGCCGCGAGCCGCATCGCCTGCCTGCACGCCAACGTGCCCAACATGATCGGCCAGATCACAGCCATCTTGGCCAAGGACAACGCCAACGTGCAGCGTATGACCAACGAGTCCGCCGGCGAGAACGCCTACACCATGTTCGACACCGACGAGCACCTGGACAGCAGCACCATCGAGGCGCTCAAGCAGATTCCGTCGATGTATCGCGTGCGCGTGATCAAATAGCGCCGGCTGATCTGACGGGCAGTTCCCCATGTGGCCTGCCCGTCACTGACATTGAATGCCCGCGGGGGCGCCTTTCGCATGAGAGGCGCCCCCGTTTCTGTGAGCACTCCATTAAATGCACCGAGCCGCTTCTTGGCATACAATCTGTATGTTGACCTAACTATCTGTGAGGTGCCTATGGTTGATACAGATTTTGCTTGGCGGCTTACGCAAGGACTCGTGCGGATCGACAGTTCCGACCCAGGTGCGTATGAGGGCGAGATTGAACGCTATATCAAAGCGTTGGTTGAGGAACAGTTGGCGCAGCTGAGCCATCCGGTACTCGATGCCGTGCAGATTGCAGAGCTCGAAGTACTCCCCGGGCGCCGCAACCTTATGGTCACCGTGCCGGGCCAAAGCGACGAGCCGCGACTCGTCTATATCTGCCATATGGATACCGTTACGCTGGGCGATGGCTGGGACGCGGACATTCCGCCGCTCGGGACGGTTGTGCGTAACGACAAACTCTATGGCCGTGGCGCCTGCGACATGAAGGGTGGCCTGGCCTGCGCCATTGCCGCACTGGTCCATACGCTCGAGCGCGTGGCGGCGGATGGCGCGCTACCCCGCCGCGGCTTTTCGCTCATCTGCTCGGTCGACGAAGAGGACTTTATGCGAGGCTCCGAGGCAGCCATCGATGCCGGCTGGGTCGGTTCGCGCGAATGGGTGCTGGACACCGAGCCCACCGACGGACAGATCCAGGTGGCGCACAAGGGGCGTACGTGGTTCGAGATTGAAATGGCTGGCGTGACGGCACACGCGAGCCAGCCTTGGAAGGGCGCCGATGCCGTCGCCGCCATGGCCGAGGCCGTCTGCGCGCTGCGCCATGCGTTCGCAGCGCTGCCCGAGCATGATGAGCTGGGGTCTTCGACCATCACGTTTGGCCAAATTGAGGGCGGATATCGCCCCTATGTCGTGCCCGACCGCGCCAAGGTCTGGGTCGATATGCGCCTGACTCCGCCGACCGATACGGCAGCCGCGAAGCGCATGGTAGAGCAGGCCATCGCCGTCGCCAAAGCCGCCATTCCCGGTTGCCATGGCAGCTACACCGTGACGGGCGACCGCCCCGCCATCGAGCGCGACCCGAACTCTCCCCTTCTAGCAGCGCTCAAGCGTGCCGCCGATGACGTGACGGACGCGGACACAACCGTCGGCTTCTTTACCGGCTACACCGACACCGCCGTCATTGCCGGCAAGACAGGTAACCGCAATTGCATGAGCTACGGTCCCGGGTCGCTCGCGCTCGCGCACAAGCCCAACGAATATGTGCCCCACGCCGATATCGTTCGCTGTCAGAACGTGCTCATCGCGCTCGCCGATAACGTGCTCTGGGACGCGAATGGGCAAGTTGGGGCATAATAAGCCGCGAACAAACCGACTCGTGCGTTAGGACCGCCCATGAAAGCATTTCCGTTTCCCTGCATCCGCCCGGCTCAGGACCGCGTGCTCGAGGCGCTGCCTGCAATGGGCAGCATCCTGAGCGGCAACGATGCTCTGCGCGGAGCCCTTGCCGATGGCCTGATGCTCAAGGACCCGGGTGCAGCGTATTACGTGTACGAATGCTCGGGCGAGCCGGGACGTGTGACGGGTGTCGTGGCGATCTGCCCGACGAGTGTACTTGCGGGCGGCAAGGGCGATGCCAGCGCCGACGTGGCCGCCGCCGCGCGCGCAATCGCCGAGCTCAAGGTGCAGCCGCGCCCCGTGTCGCTCGCCTACGAGGCCTCGCCCGTCATGGATATCATCTTGGGCGCCGCCAAAGAGGGCGCGTCGCTCTACGCCGTCACCGACCCCGCGGGCATTACGCACCGCGCGTGGGAGGTCAAGCGCGAGGACGCCGTCGGGGCCATCCGCGCTATGCTCGACCAAGCACCGGAGCCGGCACTGGCCGACGACCCCGCCTACGCCGCCGCTCTGACCGGGGCGTCGCAGCTGCTGGCCGATGAGGCCCGTGCCGCCGGAACGTACACCGGCAAGGAGCCGTTCAACTTTACCGTTGCCGTGCTCTTCCCCGCCGCGCCGGTCAGCGGCGCCGCACCGCAGGTTCCGACAGGTCTGCTCACGCACCAGGTCGCGCGGTTCTAGCAAGACCAGACCGTCCAGCACAAAAATCGGCAGCCCAACAAACAGGGGGCGGAGATGCAGCAGGTACATGCATCTCCGCCCCTTTTGCGTCGAGAAGTTATGCCGACGACCCGTGCCGCCGCGCTCGCGTTATCCGCGCTGCGGACCCGCAGTAGCCACGAGCGGTTCAAGCCCCAGCTCGCGCGCGTAGTCTTCCTGCGTAAAGACTTCGACCAGTTCAAACGTATCGGCCGCATCGTCAAACGCAAAATGCAGCACTGAGCAGTTGCCCGGCACGCGTTCGCGCTCGTCGGCCGCCGCGCCCCGCACGTGGTCCAAAAACTCCTTGATAGCCGAGCCGTGGCTCACCGCGAGCACGCACTCGTGGTCCGGACGTCGCATAAGATCGGTTATCGTCGCCGCCATGCGCTCGCGCACCTGCATCTGGCCCTCGCCGCCAAACTGACGATAGAAATCTCGCCACGGGCGCTCGGGCATAAGCATCACGCGCTCGGCCTCAAAGTCGCCAAAGAACCACTCACGCAGACCGTCCAGGCGCTCGTACGCCAAGCCCGGCCACAGGTTGGCGATAGTCTGCTCGGTGCGATGAAGTGTGGAGGTGTAGGCATGATCGGGTTCAATGCCGCGCGCACGCAAGAACATGCCGGCACGCGCCGCCTGGTCGCATCCCAGCTGCGTGAGCGGCGAGTCACTCCACCCCTGAATGATACGCTTGAGGTTGAATATCGTCTGTCCATGACGGACCAGATACAGATCTTTATTCATAGGGGTCCTTTCGTTCGTTACCAATCAAGGAGCGAAAACGCCCCGTCGCAATAGCCAAAATGAAGCACGGCGCCGTTGTCGGGTAGCTCCCCCTCGCCAGTCACATACTCAAGAAACTCCTGGCAGGCTGAGCCGTGGGAAACCGCCAGCACGCAGTCGTGCTGCGGCCTGGCCATGATGCGGGACAGCGCCGCGACCATGCGCGACTGAAGCTCACTTTCCGACTCGCCACCAAAGGCAACCGGATAATCACCCCAGGGCTGCGGCGGCATCTCGCGATTTGATGTGCCCTCCAGCGAGCCAAAATGCCACTCACGCAGGTCATCGACCAGCTCTATGGAACGGCCCTCGCCAACGATAAGCTCGGCCGTATGCCGCGCCCGGCCCAACGGCGAGGAATACACATGATCAAAGGCCACGCCACGCGGCGCAAACGCCGTACGCGCCGTCAGCGCCTGCTCGCGCCCGCGCGCCGTAAGCGGCGAATCGTGCCAGCCCTGCAAAATGCTCTGCACATTGAGCTCAGTCTGCCCATGCCGCACCAAATATAGATCTGCCACACACCCTCCCCTCGTACCACCACAAAGGGGACAGGCACCTTTGTGGTGGTTTACCGTCTGATCACGCCGCGGTGACGCTCAACTACACCAGTACGTCGACAAGCGAGCGCTTGGGTACGTGGTGCACCTGCGCCTCGTCGCGCCAATAATTGATGGAGCCGTCGGGGTTGGAATCGATCGCATCGATCACCTGTGTCTCGGTCGGAACGCCAAACGCCATGATCAGCTTGAGCTCATACTTGTCGTTATCGAGCCCCATGGCATCGATCGCGTGGGGCGTAAAGGCCTTGAACATACAGGCTGCCACCTCGGGCGTGGCGCTGCGGGCGGCGAGCATCATCGTCTGCGCGGCAATGCCCGTGTCGACCTCGGTAATGGGAGCGGCGGGCTTGCCCGAAACGGCGCGCTCGGCCAGAATCGCGATGTAGCCGGTCGGGCGCTCGCCCTCGGCAGGACCCGGCCAATCCTTAAGCGCGCCGGCCCACGCAAGCTCATCAAATACACGCGCGCAATCCTCGGCACCGCTCACCACATGAAAACGAAGACGCTGAGCATTGGCGCCACACGGAGCCAGGTGCGCCAGTTCCGCCAGCTCGAGCAAAAACTCGCGCGGCACGCGCATGGACTCGTCAAATCGGCGGCACGTGCGGGCGCGGCGGACCAGCGCGTCAAACGTGTCCAGGCCGAGCTTTTCGCAACCTTGCTTTGCCATCGACTCCGCGCTCGACGGCGCCGCGGGAACTGTTTCGTTCATAGGGACCCCCAATTTCGGGCAATTGTTCTTAGGAAAATCTAACCTAAAACGTAGGCAATAACGAACAGGGCCGCAATGTTCTACACCTGTTGAATAGAAAATCGCGACGTGGGGAACAACGGAAACAATTCGGGGCCTTTGGGTTACGTTTCACCCCCCCGACCCATACGTCAGCGCCTTTAGGCGATACTGGTCGTAACGATCAAGGCTTACGCCGCACGGAAAGGAGACATTATGGGCATCTTTAAGAATGATGACCAAAAATCGAGCCAGTTTGGATTTGACGAGAAAAGCATGGCAGGCAAGGCCGTCAAGGCCGTGCGCTGGATTTACGCCATCACGGGCGTCTTGGCGCTCGTCGCCGGCATCGCACTGCTGTTTGCGCCCGCCAAGTCCCTCGTCTTCTTAACGACCGTCTTGGGCTTCTACTTTGTGATCACGGCCGCGATCAGGCTGTTTACCGCTGTTTTCGAGCCACTGCTGCCCACCGGCTGGCGCGTGACGAGCATCATCTCCAACCTACTCATTATCTTGGGCGGCGTCATAATCCTGCGCAACCAGGCCTTCTCGACCGCGACGCTCACCACGATGGTGGTTATCGTGGCCGGCTTTGGCTGGATCGTCGAAGGTGTCATGTCCATTCTGGAGTCCGAGCTTTCGTCCAACCGTGCCCTCGCCATCCTGAGCGGCGCGCTCTCCATCATCGCCGGCATGTTCGTGTTTATCTATCCGCTGTGGTCGGCCAAGATGCTCGTCATCTTTAGCGGCGCCGCACTGCTGGTGTTTGGCGTAACGCTGATTGTTCGCGCTATTCAATTTGGCAAACTGGTGCACTAGATGCCGCGAACGCTCTTTATTGATGCAGACGCCTGCCCGGTCACGCGCGAGTCGATTGACTGCGCGCGGCGGGCGGGCGTCGCCGTCGTTATCGCCGGCAACAGCACACAGAACCTGGAACGCCACATTCGCCGCGACGATCCGCGCGACGTCGAGCATGCGCGACGCGGATTTTGGGTCACGACGCTCGATGTGAGCGTGGGCGCCGACAGCGCCGACTTTGCCATTGTCGAACGCCTGCAGGCGGGCGACGTAGTCGTGACGCAGGACATTGGCTTGGCGAGCATGGTGCTCGGGCGCGATGCCGCCGCCATCGGCGTGCGCGGGCGCGTCTACGACAAAGCGACCATCGACATGCAGTTGTTTATTCGCCACGAGGAAAAGAAGGTGCGCCGCGCCGGGGGACGCACTCGCGGACCGGCGGCATTTACCAGCGAAGACCGGGCCCGCTTTAAACGCAACCTCACCGAGCTGCTGCACTAACCAAGGTAGATTTTTGGGACATGCCTAAAAATCTACCTTTTTGTTTTGGCAGCGGAAATGCCCTGGTCACAGGGGTAGATCGTAAGACATGTCCCAATAATCTACTTAAAGGCCAACGGCGGAGAGGATGAGGCCCCAGCCGGCACCGATGACGTACATCATGATCAGGAACAGGACGTTTTCGCGGGCGCTGCGGTTGGTACGGAACAGCACCAGGTAGCCCACACCGGCAGAGATGAGCGTGCCGGCGAGCATCGGGGCCAGCTGCAGCGCGCCTTCCAGGTACAGTTGCGTGATGACGACGCTGGCCGAGCAGTTGGGGATCAGGCCGACGAGTGCCGAGCCCAAGACGGCGAGCGTCTCGTTGCCACGCAGGAACTGCTCGATCGCGGACTCTCCGAAGGTCTCGAGCACGGCAACTAGAATCAGCGTCACCAGGAAAATAAAAACCGAAACCTGCACGGTGTGCGAGATCGCGCTGCGGATAATCGACAGGACGGGCGCACCTTCGTGGGAGTGACCGTGGTCGTGCCCATGGCCGTGGTGGTGCTCATGCTCGCCTGCGTGACCGTGGTCATGGCTGTGTCCGTGGTCGCGCTCGTGTTCATCTTCATCATCATCGCAACCGCAATGGTCGCGCTCGCACAACTCGTGGATGTGGTCGGCGCTCACGCCCGCCTCGGCCACTTCATCAATGATGTCGCCCCCGGTATGGTCGTCGTGCGCGCAGTTCACATGAGCCGGATTGGCAGCGGTCCCCAGCACGGTACGGCGAATCGCCGCATGCGCGCGGGCATTACGACGAAGGCCGCGGATAGCCGCGTCCACGATAAAGCCCGTGACCAGCGCGATCAGTGCCTTCGAAGCCAAAAGCATCGCCATGGTCTGCACGGGCACCTGCTCGGCGAGCAACAGCGGCAGCATCTCATCGGAGGTCGAGAGGAACACGGCGACCAGCGTGCCCAGCGTCACGACACGGCCGGCGTACAGCGTTGCTGCCATGGCCGAAAATCCGCACTGCGGCACAATGCCCAGCAGCGAGCCAGCCACGGGACCCGCAGCGCCGGCGCGCTTGATAGCGCCGTTGACGCGGTCGCCCGCAACGTGCTCAAGTGTCTCGAGAGCAAGATACGTCACCAACAAAAACGGCGCCAGCGAGAGCGTGTCCTTGCCGGCGTCGAGCAGAATATCAATCAGCAAATCCATGACGGATGGAACCTTTCATGTCTTTCGGCAGCATTGTAAAAGTCCTAGCGGTCAACTAGGGTATTGTAGTTGTCCTAGGCGCGATGCCAATAGTTGCCCATGGTAAACTATCATCTCGCCATAACTCAATGCCACCGAGCCGCGCGACACGGCCCGTCCAAGGAGCAGTTATATGAACGTTTCACAAGCACTCGAATACGAGCGCCAGCCGTTTATTCCCATGTTTATCTATGGCGATCACGGCGCCATGGAGTCCGAGCGCCAGAAGGGCGAGGAGGCCCTTAAGGTGCTCGAAACCGAGTACTTTACCGCCGAGGGCGACCCCAGCTTCGACTTTGCCACCGTGCGCGACCTGGCTGACCGCAACCGCGACCTGTGCGACCAGATTGGCGAGGCGCGCCTGCGCAACGTGACGCCCGCGACGCTTTCGCGCGGCCTGTCCGATGCCGACACCTGCGCTGCCATCGGCAAGATGCAAAAGCGCACCGCCGCGTCCGTTATGCGCGAAATCCGCGGCGACCGCGACGCGCTCGGCGTGGCCTACGCCCGCAAGCCCATCCAGGGCACCGTGCTCGGTATCGACATCGAGACCACCGGCCGTGCACCCTAGCGCGGCTATATCATCAACGTGGGCTGGGAGATCATGGAGCTCACCAGCGACGCCGTCCCGCATGACGCCGAGGCACACTACTGTGGTCTGCCCGACATCTACCGCGGCGAGGATGTACCGCTGTCGAATATCCACCACATCACCTGGGACGACATCGACGGCAAGAAGCCGTTCCGCGAGAACAAGGAGCTGCAGAAGCAGCTGCTCAAGCTCATGAAGAAGTACCCGTACATGGCACACAACGCCACGTTTGAGGACAGCTGGTTCAAGATCCACCTGGACGGCTACGCCGAGGCACGCCGCGCCGGCAAGATCATCGTCATCGACTCGCGCCAGATCTGCCGCAGCCTGGATGCCGACGTCCGCTCGCTCCCCCGCGAGTCCGCGCCCGCCGCGCTCGAGAACTGGGCGCGCCGCCGTGGAACCCTCGCCGCCGACGCCAACGAGCAGCATCTGGGCCTGGACGACACCGACCTCATGCTCCGCACCGTCCAAGCCGAGTTCAACCTCAAGAACCTATTTGCCAAGTAGAAACGCCTGCGACAGGCATGGCCCTGCTCACGAGCGGCCCCGCAGCGGGAAACCCCGCAGCGGGGCCGCCCTACATTCCACAGATAGATCTGCCATCACAAATTCTGAACCCTCATTTTGAACGATTTCGACCAATTCCCAACACGCAATTCGTTGTCGGATGGTAATACATCGATATCAAATGTGCAGCAATTGAGTATTTATATGCTATAGCTAAGCTTCGAAAACTTTTATTTAGGGCATGCCAACCCATAATTGCGTCAAGCTTTTGGACAGCATTTGGTTAGACCTCTAAAACGGCTTTTCCACTCAGCGCCATCAGCACGGTATTAGCTGACACGATATATACCATGAGTATCGTATTGTCACATACCACTGCAAAAGCGGTCTACCAGGCCGCGCATTCGGTGTCTGCGAAAGGCATCGAGTCCTGTAGTCCTGCCGCGATTTACGGATCATGTCCCACCGGAACGCTCCTTGACACAGCCGCAGAATGGCTCACCAAACATGATGTTTCCCTCGGCGCAAATGATTCCCTCGAGGTGATGGTGTTTGATCGCAGGAATGCGCGCTATGCAATGAACTGTCAATGCCACGTTTCTTCAAAACGATTCTCGAACTCACGCTTTATAGAGCTCAAAGATGGCATCTTCGTTGTTGGCGTTGAGCTTTGCGCGCTTCAGGCTGCCACTTATCTTTCTTTTCGCGAACTAGTGGAGTACTACTTTGAACTGTGCGGCGCTTATTCCCTTGGAACCGACTCTTCCACCTCCTATACCGAGCGTTTCGCGCTCACCTCGACCGAGAGGTTAAAGCAGTTCTTTAATTCCATTACCAGATGCGACGGTCTGGCTCTTGCCCGAAAGGCGATCCAATGTGTGCGCGACGGATGCCGGTCTCCTATGGAAACGGCCTTTGTCATGATGCTAACGCTGCCCAAAAGCGAAGGAGGGCTTGGTATTAGGGGAATTGGGACCGATTACGAGGTGCAGGTCACCGCTGCCGCAAAGAATCTCACGAGACGCAAAAAGTTCTTTATGGATGCGTATCTAAAGAAATCTCGCACAGACATTGAATACAACGGTTTTTATCATGACGCGGAAGAAGACCGCGCCATCGATGAGGAGCGCAAGAATGCACTTGCGTCCATGGGGTACGGAATCATCACCGTCAGCCGTTATTCCTTTATGCATGCCAGCTCTTTTGTTAGGGTCATGGAAGCAATCCAGCGGAAAGAGGGCGTACGCCCCTCGCGTCTGCCAAAAGACTTTCAAATCATGCAAGAGGACCTGAGACAGTTTGTGCTCAGAAGGTTTATAGAAGAGAAAAAGCGAATTCAGAAGGAGCTTCGCCAGGATTCCGAAGAGCGCCAACGAATCGACCTCGAAAAAGCAATGCTCGAAGGCATCACATTGGACGATCCGACGATTAACGAGGCTCCGGCAATCGATGACATGCAGACTGTCGAATCCGACAGCCCATCATTTGCCCAAACAAGCAGCCTCGCGCCCGAGGGCAGGGTCTTCGGGGCCGGAGACTAGGCCGGCTAACAAGGTGGGTACCCTAGCGACGTGCAAAATTGCGAGTATTCAGCAGGGTCGGGTGTCTATCACCCTCGAGTGGATCCAAATGTGAAGCGAAATCACTCTTGCGTGAGAGCGTTAGGCAACATTTGAGGAAGAACTCATCGGGTTAACACCCTAAGATAACTCTTGAACTGCATTATATGACCTGCAATAAATTAGCGGACCCCTATAGTTGCAGAATACTCCATTTTTTGCACGGCACGAGGGTACCCACCTTGGCATCGACTATCAAAAAACGCTCAGTCCGGGATCTCGTCCACTATTCCCCATCATTTTGTACAACGAATTACCTGAACGTCATTGACATATGAACATGCACTCATATAATCGAAAGTAAATTATATGAGCGCATGTTCATATGAAAGGATATTGCAATGAGCATCCGCGTTGATGAAACGAAACTCGACATCGAGGCCACCGAACCCGCGATCCCGACCACCTGCTCGCCCGAGGACCTTCCCGACGAGGAGCTTCTCTACGACCTCGCCGACCTGTTCAAGGTCTTCAGCGACACCACGCGCATCAAGATCCTTTACGCCCTCATGGGCCGCGAGCTCTGCGTGGCAGACATCGCCGAAGCGACCGAAACCTCGCAGTCCGCGGTGTCGCACCAGCTGCGCACACTCAAGCAGTCGCACCTGGTTAAATTCCGGCGCGACGGGCGCAATATCCTCTACTCGCTCGCCGACGACCACGTCTACACCATGCTCAACCAAGGCATGAGCCACATCTGCGAATAGCGACCAACCACGGTACCAGCGCGGCCTGAACCCAAGCCGCAAATACAGAGAAAGGAACCCACCATGAAAAAGCAGTTTAAACTCGACGAGATCGACTGCGCCAACTGCGCGCGTGAGCTTCAGGACGAGCTGGCCAAGCTCGAGGGCGTCAAATCCGTGTCCGTCAACTTTATGACCCAGAAGCTGACGCTTGAGGCTGATGATGCTGAGTTCGACGAGGTGCTCAACCGCGTTGTAGAGTTTACGGCCGACGCCGAGCCGGACTGCGAGATCATTCTCTAGCCCAGGTTTACGCCAACCTGCAAGGCCGCGATTGCCGCGGCCTTTGCTCGCGAAATTATATGAGCGAGTGTTCATACATTCAAATGGGAGGATACGAGTCATGGCCACCGCCGACCCCAAGAAGAAAAAGAAGAAGCGCAAGAAGAAAGAGTCACTCGAGCATAAGCGCAACCGCATCCTGGTAGCGCTGGGCATTTTTGCCGTGGTGTACGCCCTCGATGAGTTCGGCACCCTCACCGCCGCATTCGGTACCCCGGGCGACATCTACGCCAGCTTTATGCTGTTCCTCATACCGTTTTTGATTGCCGGCTACGACGTGCTGCAAAAGGCATTCAATAACATCCGCCGCGGCAAGGCCTTCGACGAGAGTTTCCTTATGGCAGTCGCGACCATCGGCGCGTTTGCCATGGTGCTCTTCCCCGATACCGACCCGCACATGGCCGAAGGCGCCGCCGTCATGCTGTTCTACCAGGTCGGCGAGCTGTTCCAGGCGTACGCCGTGGGCAAGAGCCGCAAGTCGATCAGTGCCATGATGGACATCGCGCCCGACTACGCTAACGTCGAGCAGCCCGACGGCACACTCGAGCAGGTCTTCCCCGATGACATCGCCGTCGGCACCGTGATCGTGGTCAAGCCCGGTGAGCGCGTGCCCATCGACGGCGTCATCGTCGAGGGCGAGACGCAACTCGACACCGCCGCGCTCACGGGCGAGTCAGTCCCCCGCCCCGCCAAGTCCGGCGACGATATCATCAGCGGCTGCATCAACATGACGGGGCTCATCCACGTGCGCACCACCAAGCCCTTTGGCGAGTCCACTGTCGCGCGCGTCCTGGAGCTCGTAGAAAACGCCAGCGAAAAGAAGGCGCGTACCGAGAACTTCATCACGCGCTTTGCCCGCGTCTACACGCCCGCCGTCACCGGCGCGGCCGTGGTGCTCGCGCTCGGCGGCGGCCTAATCACCGGCGCCTGGTCCGACTGGATCCTGCGCGGCCTGACTTTCCTGGTCGTCAGCTGCCCGTGCGCGTTGGTGATCAGCGTCCCGCTCAGCTTCTTTGGCGGCATCGGCGGCGCGTCCAAGCTGGGCGTTCTCATCAAGGGTTCTAACTACCTCGAGACGCTCGCCGACGTGGACACCGTCGTCTTTGACAAGACGGGCACCCTCACCAACGGCACGTTCTCGGTGGTCGCGGTACACCCCGAGGCCGGCTATACCGAGCAGTCGTTGCTCGAAGTCGCAGCCCTTGCTGAGTCGTTCTCCGATCACCCCATCGCGCAGTCCGTACGTGTCGCCTACCAGGGCGAGGTCGACCCCAAGCGCGTAAGCGACTCCACCAACGACGCGGGCCATGGCGTGACGGCAACCATCGACGGCAAGCACGTCGTCGTTGGCAACGCAAAGATGCTCGCCGCGGCCGGAGTCGAAGCGCCCGATTGCGAGGTCGTCGGAACGATTCTGCATGTGCTCGTTGACGGCGTGTACGCCGGCCACATCGTGATTGCAGACACCGTCAAGGCCGATGCTGAGCAAACGATTCGCGACCTGCACGCCGCCGGTGTCAAGCGCACCGTCATGCTCACGGGCGACCGCGAGGAGGTTGCGGCGTCTGTGGCCAAGCAACTCAGTCTCGACGAGTTCCACGCGCAGCTGCTGCCGGGCGATAAGGTCGAGCGCGTCGAGGCGCTGCTTGCAACCGAGAGTGGCAAGGGCAAGCTCGCCTTTGTGGGCGACGGCATCAACGATGCGCCCGTGCTTACGCGCGCCGATGTGGGCATTGCCATGGGCGCTATGGGTTCTGACGCTGCGATCGAGGCCGCCGATGTCGTGCTCATGGACGACAAGCCGTCCAACATTTCCCGCGCGATCCGCGTGGCACGCAAGACCATGGCGATTGTCTGGCAGAACATCATCTTTGCGCTGGGCGTTAAGTTGCTGATTCTAGTGCTGGCAGCACTCGGCATCGCCAACATGTGGCTTGCCGTGTTCGGCGACGTAGGCGTGGCGATCATCGCCATCCTGAACGCCATGCGCGCGATGGGTGTCAAGAACCTGTAGCGTTCGTGGGCTGTCCGGCCGGGGCCGGGCTTGGTTTTGAAAACGTCCTCGCGCTGCGGAGTGTTTTCAAAACCAAGCCCGGCCCCGGCCTGCATTGACACAGCTGGCGGTTCTTGGGCATCGCTTGCTGGCGGGGTTCCTTAGCTGAAATGGACTTGGCCGAAAGGGCCGCTGGTCCCGGTCGCTGGTTCGCGCTTTGCGTGAACTCCGCGCCACTGTGGGTCAGTTAGGCTTCCGTTGTTGGACCCGCCACATCTTCCCGTCCCAGCATCGATCTTAGCTTCTCAAAGCTCTCCTCGCTCAGGCAGTGCTCCATGTGGCAGCCCTCTTGCGACGCCACCTCGGCCGATACGCCTGCATCCTCCAAAAGCCCCACGAAAAAGCAGTGGCGCTCCCACATTTGGCGCGCGACCTCCAGACCGCGCTCTGTCAGATGAACATCTCGTTTGCCCATTTCGACATAGCCGTTGCTTTCCAGCGTCGCCATGGCCTTGGAAACGCTCGCCTTGGTTACGCCGAGGTACTCCGCAACGTCGATCGAGCGCACGATGCCCTGACGTTCCGACAGAACGTAGATCGATTCGAGATAGTCTTCTCCGGATTCACGTAGGGCCATGGGCCGCCTTTCGCGATGATTGCTAGTTAGCCTTTGGATACTTTTCACAGCTTACTTTACCGCAAAAGTTGCCCATGTCTTACTACTTTGCCTAAAAGTTAGCCGTGTTTCACAAAACGTGCGGGACGAAAACAAAATGGGGACGCCCCGCAAGGAGTGTCCCCAGGTGCCGGCAGATAAGGAACGTCCCCAAGTGCCGAGCCGCAGCTATAACAGTCCAAAGTACTTCGCGGCGTTGTAGATGCCGTCGTCGTCCACGGCAGTCGTCACATAGGTCGCCGCGGCCTTCACGGTATCCTGCGCGTTGCCCATGGCCACACTTGTGCCCACGGCCGAGAACATCGACAGGTCGTTCTCGCCGTCGCCAAAGGCAATCGCTTCACTCGCGTCGATGCCCAGGCGCTCCAGCGTCGCCGCAACACCCAGGTCCTTACCGCCGTTAGCGGGGATAATGTCGCAGAACAGATCGCACCAGCGCGTAGTGAGCGAATGCGACACCGCGTCGGTCACGATATGCTCGTCGGCAGGGTCCACAAAGGCGCAAAACTGGTAGACCGGCGCGTCAAAGGCGTGCTCAAACGGCTCCTCGTGGTAAACGATTCCCGCGTTGCTGCCGGCCGTCACCACGCGCTCGGACAGGCGGTTCACAAACGAGTTCTCGCCCTGCATACACAGCGAGTCATAGCACCCCTGCGCCACCTGGTCCACAATCACCGCAACGTCGTCCGGATCAATCGGGCAGCTGCGGTAGACGCCCTTGGCATCAAAACAGTGCTGGCCCGAAAGCGTAATGTACGCATCCCAACCAAGATCGAGCAGCCAATCCGGCATCTGGTAGGTCGGACGGCCCGTGGCGATCACGCACGCAATCCCCTGCTCGCGAAAGCTGTCGAGCACCTGCTGCGCCGACGCCGGAATCCGGTGGGTCTTAAAGCTCAGCAGCGTACCGTCGATATCGAAAAACGCGGCTTTGATCATCCTCGTCTACTCCTCGCCCTCGAGCTTTTCGCTCGCCTCGAGCCACGCCATCTCCAGCTCGTCCATGGCGGCGTGAGCCTCGTCGATCTTTGCCTGCTGCTCGCCGAGCGCCGTGTAGTTGGTGGGATCGACCTGGGCCATCGCGGCCTCGGCCTCCTCCACGCGAGCGCGCTGCGTTTCCATCTTGCGCTCGAGCGAGCTCACCTCGCGGCGGAGCTTCTGGCGCTCGGCGTTGGAAAGGCCATTGGGCTGACCGCTCGCCTTGGGCTTTTCGGCCGCAGCTGCCGCGGCACCGGTGTCGAACGTGCCGGTCTTGGCGCTCGGTGCACCCACGGGCTCGCCCTCGGCGGTAGCGTTGAGCAGGCGCAGGTACTGGTCGACGCCGGCGGGCATATGCGTCAGACGGCCATCGAGCAGTGCCCACTGCTGGTCGGTCACGCGCTCCATCAAAAAGCGGTCGTGCGTCACCAGAATCAGCGTGCCCGGCCAGCCGTCCAGCAGGTCCTCGACAATCGCGAGCATGTCGGTATCCAAGTCGTTACCGGGCTCGTCCAGGATGAGCACGTTGGGCTCGTCCAGGATTGTCAGCAGCAGCGACAGGCGACGGCGCTGGCCGCCCGAAAGATCGCCGATGCGGCTCCAGAGCTGCTGCGTCGTAAAGCCCAGACGCTCGCAGAGCTTCTCGGGCGAAGTCTCCTTGCCGTCGATGACGTAGTACTTCTTATAGTTGCTGAGCACCTCGCGAATCGTGTCGCCCATGTAGGGCTCGAGCTCCTCGAGCTGCTGCGACAGCACGCCAAAGCGCACTGTCTGGCCGATCTTTACACGGCCGCGCGTGGGTTCAATCTTGCCCTGGATCACGTCGAGCAAGGTCGACTTGCCAGCGCCGTTCTCGCCCAAAAGACCATAGCGGTCGCCCGCACCAATGAGCCAGGTCACATCGGTGAGCACCTGCTTGGGAGCGCCATCGGTATCCGCATAGCCGGCATCCACGTCGATGACATCGATGACCTGCTTGCCCAGGCGGCTCACCGCCAGACGTTTGAGCTCCAGCTCGTCACGCACGGGCGGCACGTCGGCGATCAGCTCACGAGCGGCATCCACGCGAAACTTGGGCTTGGTGGAACGAGCCTGGGCACCGCGGCTCAGCCACGCGAGCTCCTTGCGCGCCATGTTGCGACGGCGCTCCTCGGTAACGGCGGCCATGCGGTCGCGCTCCACGCGCTGCAGGATGTATGCCGAATAGCCGCCCTCGAAGGGATCGACCTGGCCGTCGTGGACCTCCCACATGCTGGTGCAGACCTCGTCCAAGAACCAGCGGTCGTGCGTGACCACGAGCATGGCGCCCTGACCGCGCTGCCAGCGGGCCTTAAGGTGACGCGCGAGCCAGTTGATGGTGCGCATGTCCAGGTGGTTGGTGGGCTCGTCGAGCATGAGCACGTCGTAGTCACCAATCAGCAGGCGCGCGAGGTCCACGCGACGGCGCTGGCCGCCCGAAAGCTCGCCAACCGTGCCCTCCCAGGGCACATCGCTAATAAGACCGGCGAGGATCTGGCGCGTGCGGGGGCTCGACGCCCACTCGTACTCGGGGGCGTCGCCCACAACGGCATGATGCACGGTATCAGTATCGACCAGGTTGTCCTTTTGGCCGAGCAGACCGATCGTCGTGCCGCGGCGGTGCGTCACGCGTCCGTCGTCGGGCTCCAGCGTGCCAGCGAGCACGCTCAGCAGCGTCGACTTGCCGTCGCCGTTTTTACCGACAATACCAATGCGGTCGCCCTCGCCCACGCCGAGCGTCACGCTATCGAAAATATGCTTGGTGGGAAACTCTAGGCTGACGGAATCGCATCCCAAAAGAATCGCCATATGCCCTGCTCCTTCGTAGAAATTCAACGTTGTCCATGATAGCAGCGAGCCCCACCCCAAACCACCACGAAGGCGCCTGTCCCCTTTTTGGTGGTCGTTTCGGTCGCAGAGCAAAAGGCGGGCCATCTCCCGCAAGAGATGACCCGCCTCTCCAATCAGTCCCGTGGCAACCGTGGCCGCCGCGGGCCTCAAGCATGTCCCGGACTAGGAGAACATGCCGGTGAGGTAATCATTCAGCCGCTTATCCTTGGGCCGTTGGAAAATCTCGTCGGTCTCGTCGTACTCGACCATATCGCCCATGTAGAAGAACGCCGTGCGGTTGGACACACGCGACGCCTGCTCCATGTTGTGCGTCACGATGACGATGGCGCGGTCGGCAACGATCGATGACATCAGGTCCTCGATCGCCAGCGTCGAGATGGGGTCGAGCGCCGAGCAGGGCTCGTCGAACAAGATCACGTCGGGGTTGAGCGCCAGCGTGCGCGCGATGCACAGGCGCTGCTGCTGACCGCCCGAAAGCGCATAGGCGCTCTTGTCGAGCTTGTCCTTGACCTCGTCCCACAGCGCCGCGCCGCGCAGGCTCTCCTCGACCATGCGGTCGAGTTCGTCGCGGTCGGTGATGCCGTGGCGCCTAGGCGCAAACGTGATGTTGTCGCGAATGGACTTGCGAAACGGGTTGGGCTGCTGGAACACCATGCCAATGGAGCGACGCAACTCGTAGGTGTTCTCGGTCTTGGTGTTCACGTTGCGCCCGCGATAGTTGATCTCGCCCTCCACGCGGCAGCCGCGAATCTCGCGATTCATAAGGTTGAGGCTACGCAAGAAGGTCGACTTACCGCAGCCCGAAGGCCCGATGAGCGCCGTGATCTCGCCCTTGTGAAAGTCGAGCGACGTGTCGTGCAGGGCATGGTGGTCGCCATAGTACACGTTGACGTCCTTGGTGGAGAGCACGACCTCGTCGCTCACGGCCTTGCCGCTCACGCGCACGCGCTTCTCGCTCTCCCCCACACTCGATAGAAAGTCCTGGGTGTCGGACGCGGCCGCTTCGGTTGCGGGCGTTGCATTTATCTCGCTCATTCGGCCGTCATCTTCCTTGCCAGTTGCTTGCCCACAATGCGGGCGATTACGTTAAACAGCAGCACGCAAATCATCAGCAGCGCCGCGGTGCCCCAGACGATCTGCTGGGCCTCGGGGCTGCCTTCGCCATAGATCTTGTAGATGTGCACGGCGAGCGACTCACCGGGGCGGAACACGTTCCAAGCGCAGGTGGGGCTCGACAGGTTAAAGCTCAAGAAGTTCAGGCGAACCGGCGAGCTCATGCCCGAGGTAAAGAGCAGTGCTGCGGCCTCGCCAAACACACGGCCGGCCGAAAGCACGATGCCGGTCACGATGGCGGGCATGGCCTCGGGAATCAGGATGTGCAGCGTGGCCTCCCAGCGGGTAAGGCCCATGGCCAGGCATGCATCGCGCTGGGCCTGTGGCACGTCCTCGAGCGCCTGCTGGATCACGCGCACCAGGATGGGGATATTGAACATGGTGAGCGCGACAGCGCCGGAGATGATGGAGTACTTCCAGCCCAGCTGCACCGAGAACACCAGAAAGCCGAACATGCCGACGACGATGGAAGGCAGCGAGGACAGCGTCTCGATGGCGGTAGAGGCGATGTCGCGGATAGGGCCGTTCGGCGCGTACTCAACCAGGAAGACCGCTCCGCCCAGGCTGATGGGCACCGAGATGATCAGAGTGATCAGCAGCAGGTAGAACGAGTCGAACAGCTGGTAGAGCACGCCGCCCTGCGTTCCGTTGGCGCGCGACGGCTCTGTGAGAAAGCCCGGCTGGAACAGCGTCGAGATGCCCTCGAACAGGATATAGGCCACCATGGAGATGACGATGAGCATGACGATGGCGACGATCGCCGTCAACACGCCCGTGACGAAGCGGTCCTGCTTTTGGACGCGCCCGAGCCTCGCCTCGTCGATGTGGATACGCGTGCTAGCCACGAGCCTTCGCCCCCTTGCGGCCGATAAGGTGGATGATCAGGATGAAGATGAGGCTCATGCCCATCAGCAGCAGGCCGAGTGCCCACAGAACATCATCCTGGGCCGAGCCCTCGGCATAGACCGCCATGGACGTGGTGAGCGTGGTGGTGATAGTGGACGCCGGCGACAGCAGCGACATCGGCATGGCCTCGATGCCGCCGATAACCATGCGCACGGCGAGCGTCTCGCCAAAGGCGCGGGTCATACCCAGGATGACCGCAGTCATGAGCGACGGCATGGCGGACTTGAGCACCACGTGCCAGATGGTCTGCCAGCGGGTGTAGCCCAGCGCGAGCGAGCCCTGGCGGTAGCTGTCGGGCACGGCGCGCAGGCCGTCGACCGAAAGCGTGGTCATGGTCGGCAGGATCATGACGGCCAGTACGATGGCACCGGGCAGGATACCCAAGCCCGTGCTCACGTGGAAAACGCTCTTCATAAGGCCGACGACAACGTGAAAGCCGATCAAGCCAAAGACGACCGAGGGAATACCGGTCAAAAGCTCAATAAGCGGCTGAAAGATCTTGGAGCCAAATTTTGGTTGGATCTCGACCGCAAAGATGGCAGAGCCGATGGCGATGGGCAACGCGATGAGCGTGGAGAGCACCATGACCGCAAACGAGGTGACGATCAGGGGCAGGGCGCCGGTGTAGGGCAGGCCGTTTTTAGCCGTGTTGGCCAGGTCCCACTTGGTACCGGTGAAGAACTCGACGACCGAAACGCCATCCTTGAGAAAAGCCGAGAGGCCCTCTTGGGCGACCATAAAGATGAGCGCGGCAACGACAAGCGTCACGAGCGCTACGCACGCGCCCGTGACGCCCAGGCCCACGTTCTCAAGGTCGCGCTTTGGCAGCTGTTTTGCCATTGCAAACCTTTCCGGGGGCGATTACTTATTTAGCTGAGACCTTGCCGCTGGCGTCCTTG
>CABUQY010000017.1 GCA_902493915.1 uncultured Collinsella sp. | reverse complement strand
CAAGGCCATCAACGCCAAGGGCGCCGGTGCCTGGGCACGTGCCAAGATCGACAAGCTCGCCGGCGTGGCCTCCACGTTTGGCGCCAAGGGCCTGGCCTGGATCGCCTTCCGCGAGGACGGCTCCATCAACAGCCCCATCGTCAAGTTCTTCTCGGACGAGGAGATGGCGGCTCTGCGCGAGCGCATGGACGTCGAACCCGGCGACCTTGTGATGTTCGCCGCCGGCCCGCGCCTGCTCTCTGACGAGATCCTGGGCGGCATGCGTTCTCACATGGCCAACGCACTCGAGATCAAGCGCGAGGGCCACGACTTCCTGTGGGTCGTCAACTTCCCGCTGTTCCATTGGGACGAGGATCGTAAGGCCTATGCTGCCGAGCACCAGCCCTTTACCCTGCCGACCGAGACCGACATCGCCAAGATCGAGGCCGACCCGTTGGCAGCCGGTTCGTGCACCTACGACTTTGTCATGGACGGCTTTGAGGCCGGCGGCGGCGGTATGCGTATCCACAACGCCGAGATGCAGATGTCCATGCTCAAGCTCCTGGGCTTTACCGAGGAGCGCGCCGAGTCTCAGTTTGGCTTCCTCATGGAGGCCCTCAAGTTTGGTGCGCCCCCGATGGGCGGTTTCGCTCTGGGCCTGGACCGCGTGTGCATGCTGCTCACCGGCTCCGACTCCATCCGCGACGTCATGGCGTTCCCTAAGACGGCTAGCGGCTCCGACCTCATGTCGGGCGCCCCGAGTGCCGTTAGTGGCGCCCAGCTCAAGGACGTCAGCCTGCGCCTGATGTAGGCGAACGGCTACATATTGCCTGTAAGGGGGAAGGACGCGTGCCTTCCCTCGTTTTTTATGCGCCGAGATTGTGAGGGCTTGGGATGACCGGGCGTCGCGGAAAGTGCGTCCCGGAATCTGTGTCCAGAACGGGTCACGCTTTCCCAAAGGGGGTCCTCTGGGAAAGCGCGACCCAGAATTCGGCAAAATAATGGGGCACAGTTTCCGGTTGAGCCGTCTAACGGAAACTGTACCCCAGAATGAGCGCTCAAAACGGGGCAGTCTTTCCGCAACAATTGTCTGGCGGAAAGACTGCCCCAGTTTTTTTATAGCGAGTCTCTCTGGATCAGCTGCATGTGCATCACGGAGGTGGTGGGCTCGGCACCCTTGATCATGTCGAGCGCAATGTTGGCGGCCATGTGGCCTTCTTCGCGCAGGGGCTGACGGACGGTCGTGAGCGCGGGGACACAGCGCGCCGCAATCTCGTGATCGTCGAAGCCGACGACAGAAACGTCCGCAGGAACGGATAGGCCTGCCTCGTTGAGCGCGGTGATGACGCCAGCCGCGATACGGTCCGATCCGCAGAGCACGCCATCGAAAGCAATCTCGCGCGCGAGGATCTGGTGCATGGCCTGATAGCCGTCTCCGTTGTTCCAGCCGGTATAGATAACGTTTGCGTCTGGGAGGTCTTCGCCCAAGACGGCACGGTAGCCGCGCAGGCGGTCGACAACAGCGGGGTTGTCTTGCGGTCCCAACACGGCGACGATATCTTTGCGCCCGCGTTCCTTCATGGCGAGTGCCGCAAAGTGTCCGCCCTCTTCGTCGTCAGAGTAGACTGTCGAGAACACATCGCGATAGGGGTGGCCCTCGAGCTGGCCGCACAACACGGTGGGTACGCCCAGCTCGCGCAGCACCTCGAGCAGCTCGCTGCCCTTGTAGGGGGAGACGTCGATCACGGCGTCGAACGAGCGGCGCTCAAAGTGCTCGCGTGCGCGGTTGCGCTCATGCGTAGAAGACGCCTGCAAGATAACGGGCAGATAGGACGACTCCGACAGTTCCTCGGTAATGCCGCTCAAAAACTCGCTATAGGTGGGGTCGCTGAAGAGTTCACTTAGGGGCTCGGTCACGAGCACGGCGATGATTTCCGTGCGCCCGACAGCGAGCGCTCGGCCACGAGCGTTGGGGACAAAATTGACTTCCTTGGCCGCCGCGCGGACGCGCTTTTTGGTTTCCTCGCTAATGCGGGGCGAATCGTTGAGAGCGCGCGATGCCGTGGAGCGCGACACGCCGGCAGCTGCGGCAACCTCGGCAAGCGTAGGTGCGGTGCGAACTGGTTGGGTCATGGCGTCTCCTGGAGAATGCGGTCGATGTTGTCGCTGATACGGGTTGGTGCGGATACAGCTTACTATAGTGCGCCTGAACAGCGTTCATGGTATCCGGTGACCGGTGTCGTTTTGCAACCAAGCCACAATCGAATACGTCTCGTGTGGGTGAGATATCAGCGGGCGTGGTGGTTGCCTACGAGCTTAAGAACGATGTCTTGCGCTGAGTGTCGATACTCAGGGTGACATAAGTGTCCCGGTTGTACAACCGGTTGCACCGTTAACCCGACCAAATCGACCGTTCAGCGGACAACCGGTTGCACAGTTTTTTGCATCGACCGTAAGATAAGGACAACCGGTTGCACAAGAATCACTACGATGACGAAGGAGCATCACCATGGACGCCATTAACGATTGGGAAAACCAAGCGCTCACCCACAGGAACCGCCTGGCACCCCATGCGTACTTCATGGGTTACGAGACCGCCGATCTCGCCGCTACGTACAGCCGCGAGCTGTCGCGCGGGTTTGTCCAGCTGTCCGGCTCGTGGCAGTTCCGCCTCTTTGAGGGGCCTGCTGCCGTCTCTAACGAGGAGCTTTCCACGTACGAGCCCGAGTGGGATCACGTGGAGGTTCCGCATCTGTGGCAGGTGGATGGTTATGGCAACCTTGCCTACACCGACGAGGGTTTCCCGTTCCCGGTGGATCAGCCGTTCGTTCCCTCTGACGATCCCACGGGCGTGTACCAGCGCATCGTCAATCTTCCCGCCGTGCCTGCCGGCGCTCGCGAGATCATTCGCTTTGACGGCATCGAGAGCTATGGCGAGCTGTACGTCAACGGCAAGTTTATCGGCATGACCAAGGGCTCGCGCCTGTCTGCCGAGTTCGACGTGACCGACGCGCTTGTCGAGGGCGACAACCTGTTTGCGGTCAAGGTTCTGCAGTACAGCGATGGTAGCTATATCGAGGACCAAGACATGTGGTGGGCATCGGGCATCTTCCGCGATGTGTACCTTATGCAGCGTCCCGCCGCACACCTGGTCGACTTTAGGTTCCGCACGCACCGCGAGGGCGATGCCGCTCTGATTACGCTCGATACGGTGGCCGAGGGCGCTTCCCGCGTCGTGTTTACGCTCAGCGATGGCGAGAACGTGGTGACTACGGGCGAGTGCGTCGACGGCCATGCCGAGTGCAGCGTGACCGATGCCCACTTCTGGAATCCCGAGGACCCCTTCCTCTATGACCTTACGTTTGAGGTCTACGACGGTGACCAGGTCAGCGAGTACGTCCCGCATCGCCAGGGTCTTGCCGAGGTGACGGTCGAGGGCAATCATATCTACCTCAACGGCACTTACTTTAAGATGCATGGCGTCAACCGCCACGATCACGACGATCACAAGGGCCGCGCCGTGGGCCTCGATCGCATGCGCCGCGACCTGGAGCTCATGAAGCAGCACAACATCAACGCGGTGCGCACGTCCCATTACGCCAACGACCCGCGCTTTTACGAGCTGTGCGACGAGTATGGCATCATGCTGGTCGCCGAGACCGATATGGAGAGCCACGGCTTCGAGAATATCGGCAATATCGCCCTGGTCACTGACGACCCGGCATGGGAGCCGGCCTACGTCGACCGCATCGAGCGCCTGGTGATGCAGGAGCGCAACCACGCCTGCATCATTATGTGGTCGATGGGCAACGAGAGCGGCTATGGCTGCAACATCCGCGCGATGTACGCCAAGGCTCACGAGCTCGATGGTCGCCCGGTCCATTACGAGGAGGACCGCAACGCCGATACCGTCGACGTCATTTCCACCATGTACTCCCGTGTGTCGCAGATGAACGACTTTGGCGAGCATCCGTTCCCCAAGCCGCGCATCAACTGCGAGTACGGTCACTCCATGGGCAATGGCCCCGGAGGCCTGTCCGAGTACCAGGAGGTCTTCGATCGCTGGGATTGCATCCAAGGCCAGTTTATCTGGGAATGGTGCGACCACGGTTTGGCTGCTGTGACCGAGGACGGCGTTGCCTACGATATGTATGGTGGCGACAACGGCGATTACCCCAACAACAGCAACTTCTGCATCGATGGCATGGTGTTCCCCTGGCAGCAGCCGAGTCCGGGCCTCACTGAGTATGGCCAGGTCATCTGCCCGGTTCGCATGGCTTATGACGCCGAGGCAGGCGAGCTGACCGTCACCAACAAGCGTTGGTTTACCACCCTCGAGGATGTCTGCCTGTCGGCCGAGACCCTGGTGGACGGCGACGTTGTGTGCCGCAAGACGCTCATGCCCGGTGCGGTTGCCCCCGGCGAGTCCGTCCAGCTGCCGCTGGTGATTCGCGAGGCCGCAGTGGGGGAGACCCTGCTGACCGTGCACGCCTACACCATGGCCGCTCACGTCTGGTGCGAGCCGATGTTCCAACTGGGTGCAAGCCAGTTTGCCATCGCCAACCATCCGGCGCCAGCCATCGCGGCTCCCACTCGTCCTGAGCTTACGGTCGAGGAGACCGAGCAGGAAATCCGCATTCACTCCCTCAACGGTGAGCTGACCTTCAGCAAGGTCAACGGTACCGTGAGCGAGTGGAAGGCATCCGGCCGCGACGTCATGGCCTCTGGTCCCCAGGTTGGTTTTTGGCATCCGCTCGTCGATAACCATGCGCAGGAGTATGACTCACTGTGGAAGGACAACTTCATCGATGTGATGCAGACGTCTACCCGCAAGGTTTCTTGGAAGCAGGATGGCAATGCGGTCGTCGTGACCGTGAGCCAGCGTATCGCTCCTCCCGTCCGCGCGTTCGGCATGCGCGTCGAGCTCGTCTACACCGTGCTTCCGAGCGGTCGTGTCGACCTCAAGGTTTCCGGCGAGCCCTATGGCGATTACTCGGATATCATCCCGCGCATCGGCATCTCCTTCGAAGTCCCCGGTTGCGATCGTGCCGTCGAGTGGTATGGCCACGGCCCGGGCGAGAACTATCCGGACTCGCTGCGCGCCAACCCGGTCGGTCATTACCGCACCACAGTCGACGACATGTTTACGCCCTACGTTATGCCTCAGGACTGTGCCAACCGCGAGGGTACCCGCTGGGTTGCCCTGCGCTCTAGCCACGGTGACGGTCTGGTCGTGACACGTCCGAGCGACGCCGCTTCCAACCCGTTCTCGTTCTCGGCATGGCCCTATAGCTGCGAGGCCATCGATAACGCCAAGCACGTCTACGACCTTGTTCCGGGCGACACGGTCACGGTCAACATCAACGACCAGTTGCTCGGCCTTGGCTCGAACTCTTGGGGTTCCGAGGTGCTCGATTCCTATCGCACCCGTTTTGAGAGCTTCAGCTTTGAGGTGTCCCTGCGACCGCTGACGTCTGCCGATCTGGCTCAGGCGCTGGCACCCATTAAGGAGGCATAAGCCATGCATGTCTTTAACTCGCGTGCCGACTTCGATGCTCAGATGAAGTCCGTCAAGAAGTGGATGCGCACCGGCCAGGCGCTCGATGGCGTTGCCGACCTACAGCACGACGTGGCTTACTCCATCGGCGACTCGTTGGTGTACTGGTGGGTCTATGCCCGCGAGGCCGCAACCGCCGACCTGGTCGGTCACCGTCGCTACCATGCCGTGCTCGCTCCGCTCGACGGCGACCTGACCG
Source organism: uncultured Collinsella sp. (assembly GCA_902493915.1). GTDB lineage: Bacteria > Actinomycetota > Coriobacteriia > Coriobacteriales > Coriobacteriaceae > Collinsella. The sequence continues at coordinate 21,455 of CABUQY010000017.1, read as the reverse complement.
TCGAGGTTGCCCCCAAGGCAGGCCTCACCTGCACCCGCGCTTACAGCGATATCGATGATCGCGAGCGCTTTGAGGGGGCGGGGGAGACCGTGACGATTCCCGCCGGCGGCGTTGCCGTCGTCGAGATCAACGAGGCTTACCGTGTTATCGCCGAGGCTTCGGATCCCCGCGTCGTGGTACTGCACGTGACGGTCGAAGGTTATTCCTTCCCCAACAAGTAGTATTCGTCCGTTTGGACGTTTGCTTCGCGCCGTTAAGGGGGATGGCTTTGTTGACTCCCTTTTCCCCATTCCCCTTAGCAGGTGCGCCGTCCGTGTTTGCACTTGCAGCTCGGACGGGTTTAGATGACATTTAATAGATGATTGGGAGGGCTTATGAGCTCTGAAAAACGAGGAACGATTGGTTCGTTCGCTCTGCTGGGCATGACGGTCGCCGCCGTGTTCGGTATCAAAAACATCATCAACAACAACGCGGCCATCGGCTTGGCAGCAGCGCCGTCGTTCTTCTTCGCCACGCTTTTGTACTTTGTCCCCTATACCCTGGTTACTGCCGAGTTCGTCGGCCTTAACAAGGACTCCGAGTCGGGCGTGTACGCCTGGGTCAAGACCTCGATGGGCGGCCGCTGGGCGTTTCTGACGGCGTTTAGCTACTGGTTCGTCAACCTGTTCTACTTCGCGTCCGTCCTGCCCAATGTCATCATCTACGCGAGCTACGTGTTCTTTGGTGCCAATGCTGAGCTTTCGCAGCTGTGGATCACCATTATTGAGATCGTCGTCTTTGCTATTGCCACGTGGGTTTCGACCAAGGGCGCTAAGTGGATCGGCTCTATTTCCTCCTTCGGTTCGACCGCGGCTCTCGGCCTGACTGCCGTGTTCATCCTGCTGTCCCTGGCTGCTGCCTTTGGCGGCGTTGAGTTCGCTACGGCTCCCGCGCCCGCCAACATGGCCCCCGACATGAGCAACTTCGCCACTATGTGGGGCTTCTTCGGTACGCTTGCCTGGATCATCCAGGGCGTTGGCGGCGCTGAGTCTGTCGGCGTGTTCCTTAACGACCTTAAGGGTGGCGTCAAGGCCTTCGTGCGCACCGTCGTTATCGCCGGCCTGACCATCGGCCTTCTGTATGCAGGCGCTTCGCTGCTGGTCAACCTGTTCATTCCCGAGGGCGGCGTTGCCATCTCCACCGGCATCTTCGACGTGTTCGGCGCTGTCTTTGCCCACTTTGGCATTCCTATGGAAGTGTCCACGCGCGTCATCGGCTTGATCCTTCTCGCCGCTACGCTGGGTTCCCTCATGATGTGGACCTCCGCTCCCATCAAGGTCTTCTTCACCGAGATCCCCAAGGGCGTCTTTGGTAGCAAGATCGTCGAGCTCAACGAGCACGGCATTCCTGCCCGCGCTGCCTGGCTGCAGTTCGCCATCGTCGTCCCCATCCTGATCATCCCGGCCCTGGGCTCTGGTAACCTCGACGACCTGCTCATGATTGTCACCAACATGACGGCTGCCACCGCTCTGCTCCCGCCGCTGCTGATTCTGCTTGCCTACTTTATGCTGCGCAAGAACTTCGATGCTGCTCCCCGTGGCTTCCGCATGGGCTCGCGCAGCTTTGGCCTGGTCGTTGCCGCATTCCTGCTTGTGGTCTTCTGCTTCGTGCTTATCTGCGGCACCATTCCGCTCGATCAGCCGCTGTGGCTGACGCTGGTCTACAACGTTGGCGGCGTGGTTGTCTTCCTGGGCCTTGCCGTGATGTGGTACAACCGCTACATCAATCGCCTGCGCGAGACCGATCCCGAGGCCGCCGAGAACGAGCTTCGCCCTTCCGTCCTCGATATGATGGAGTAGCGGCTAGGATTAATCTACGGCTGTGGAATAAATCGATTCCCTTTCCTAGGGAGGGGCCTTACGAGGCCCCTCCTTTTGTGTTTTGGGGCATGGATTTTGGACTCTGTGGGCAAAAAATGCCAAATATGAGTACTGTTGCAAAAGAGGTGTCATATTTTTCGGCCTGTTCTGAGTAAAAATGGGCTCACAATCAATTTATCTAACCCCCTTTAAAGGGCGTTTGACGGCTTTCAACCTCTTCGAATCGCTTAAAGTAAGCAATTTGCTCTCGATTTTGCTGCTACTAAATTGGTGGCAGTACTCATATTTGCCACTTTTTGCCCACGAGGTGTTCAGAGGAGCTCTCGACAAGCATCTAACGCTACAATAGCTACCACGTGGCTGGGTTTGCCGGCCGAATGTGCGATGTCGTGGGAGGGGACATGGTCGAATTTACGAAGACGATTAAAGATCCGTTGGGATTGCATGCCCGCCCGGTTGCGCTGCTTTATGACATCATCGCCAAGCATCGTAGTGACGTGTCGGTTTCGATTGGCAATCGTCATGTCGATGGCCGCGACGTTATAGGGCTCATGGCACTCTGTGGCGAATGTGGCGAGGACATCGTGTTCCGCGTTTCGGGCGTGGATGAGGCCTCCTGTGTCACATCGATCAGAAATCTCTCGCTCTAAGCATGATAGGGCGCGGTAAAGGATGGTCCTTTGCCGCGCCTTTTTGTTTCGTATAGGAAACTTTTTCGAAATCTGAATGGGGACCCTTTCCAAAAAGTTAACCACGTGTTAGTTTACTAAAGCGAACATAGACGTGGTTAACTTTTACTGCGCCGATGTGGAGAACGAATCGATGTTAGGAGCCAAGTCATGTCTTGCGGACCGCAGATGCCGGCAATGCCGCTTTCGATGGTAAAAGCGGGCGAAACCGTGCGCGTGTCTCGTGTAAAGGGCAATGAGGATATGAAGCACCACCTCAAGGACCTCGGCTTTGTCGAGGGCAACGAAATCCACGTGGTGAGCTCGAGTGGCGCCAATATCATCGTCACGGTGCTGGGTGCCCGCTTTGGTATCGATTCCAAGGTTGCCATGCACATCATGACCGTCGGTTAGTCGACGGTATTTCTGTACGCACTGAAAGGGGGACAAGTAAATGAAGACGTTGGGTGACGTTAAGGTGGGCGAGAGCTCCACCATCGTCAAGCTTCACGGTGAGGGTGCGCTTCGCCGCCACCTTATGGACCTGGGGCTCATCAAGGGCACTTCGTTCAAGGTCGTGAAGGTTGCACCGCTCGGTGATCCGGTCGAGATCAACGTGCGCGGCTACGAGCTTTCCATCCGCAAGGAGGAGGCCGCCGTCGTCGAGGTCCAGTAAGGACTCGCGGCGCATATTTCTGCAGATAAAGTTAGGCTTTTCTAACTTAATGCAGCATCTTTGAAGCACATTATCCAGCCTGCGCGGAGAAAGCAGCGCAGGCACACAAGGAAGAAGGATTGAATGGCGGATTCTCAGATCCATGTCGCGCTGGCGGGTAACCCCAACTGCGGCAAGACCACGCTTTTCAACCTGATCACCGGCGCCAACGGCTACGTTGGCAACTGGCCCGGCGTCACGGTTGAGAAAAAGGAAGCCAAGCTCCTAAGCGACAAGAACGTTACCATCACGGACCTCCCTGGCATCTACTCGCTTTCCCCCTACAGCCCCGAGGAGCAATGCTCGCGCGATTACCTCATGAGCGGCGAGCCCGATGTTGTCGTCCAAGTCGTCGATGCCACCAACCTCGAGCGCAACCTGTACCTGGCGCTTCAGGTTATCGAGACCGGCCTGCCCGTGGTCGTTGCCCTCAACATGGCCGACTTGGTCGAGAAGAACGGTGACAAGATCGACATTGACAAGCTTTCTAAGAAGCTCGGCTGCCCGGTCATGATGATCTCGGCTCTTAAGAACAAGGGTATCAAGGAGCTGTTCGAGCAGGTTAAGAAGTCCGCCGCTTCCAAGGGCCAGGTGCCGGAGCACAAGTTCGACTCCTCCATCGAGGACGTTCTGGACCACATCGAGAACAACCTTCCGGCGAGCGTTCCCGCCAACAAGCGCCGCTACTACGCTGTCAAGCTGTTTGAGCGCGACGCGGACGCCTGCAAGCTCATCAACCTCACTAAGGAGAAGGCTGCTCGCGTAGAGCAGCTGGTCGCCCAGTGCGAGCAGGATTGCGATGACGACGCCGAGTCCATCATCACCGGTGAGCGCTACGGCGTGATCGCGCACATCATCGACGAGTGCCTCACCAAGGCCCCGGCCAAGATGAGCACCTCCGAGAAGATCGACCGCGTGGTTACCAACCGTATTCTGGGCCTGCCGATCTTTGTCGTCATCATGTTCTGCGTGTACTACATCGCCGTTTCTACCTTGGGCGGCACGGTGACCGACTTCACCAACGACCAGCTCTTTGGTACCGACGGTTGGTATGTGCTCGGCCAGGGCCGCGACGCTTACGATGAGGCTGTCGAGGCTGCGGGCGACAATGCCGACTCGGTCGACCCGGCGCAGTACGGCCCCTATGTTCCGGGTATTACCACCATGGTCCACGACGCACTTGTGGCGGGTGGCACCGAGGACGGTGGCCTGGTCGATTCGCTCGTCTGTGACGGTATCGTCGGCGGCCTGGGCGCCATCTTCGGCTTTGTGCCGCAGATGTTCCTGCTTTTTGTGATGCTGTCCTTCCTGGAGGACTGCGGCTACATGGCCCGCGTCGCCTTTATCATGGACCGCGTGTTCCGCCGCTTTGGCCTGTCCGGTAAGTCGTTCATCCCCATGCTCGTGTCTTCGGGCTGCGGCGTCCCCGGCGTCATGGCTACCAAGACCATCGAGAACGAGAAGGACCGCCGCATGACGGTCATGACTACCACGTTCATCCCCTGCGGCGCTAAGCTGCCGATCATCGCCCTGCTCATGGGTTCCATCATCGGCGACTCTTCCACCACCGCGGCGTGGATCAGCCCGCTCTTCTACTTCCTGGGCGTCTTTGCCGTCATCGCCTCGGGCCTTATGCTCAAGAAGACAAAGCTCTTCGCCGGTCGCCCGACGCCGTTCGTTATGGAGCTTCCCGCCTACCACTTCCCGGCGATCCGCTCTTGGGCGCTGCACGTGTGGGAGCGCTGCTGGGCCTTTATCAAGAAGGCCGGCACGGTCATCTTCGCGTCCACTGTCGTGGTTTGGTTCCTGTCCAACTTTGGTAGCTACAACGGTTCCTTTGGCTTCCTGCCTGCGATGGACGGCATCCCCGAGGAGTTCATGGACTACTCCGTGCTCGCCATGCTGGGCAACCTGGTCGCTTGGATCTTCGCCCCGCTCGGCTTTAGCACCTGGCAGGCAACCGCACTGACCGTCTCTGGCCTCGTCGCCAAGGAGAACGTCGTCGCCACCGCCGGCTCGCTGCTGTCCGTCGCCGACGCGGGCGAGACCGACCCGAGCCTGTGGACCGCGTTTGCCGGCATGTTCCCCACCATGGGCGCTTGCGTTGCCTTCGGCGCCTTCAACCTGCTGTGCGCTCCGTGCTTTGCCGCCATTGGCACCATCCGCAACCAGATGGACTCTGGCAAGTGGACCGCGATTGCCATCGGCTACGAGTGCGCCTTCGCTTGGGTGATCGGCCTGTTCATCAACCAGTTCTACAACCTGCTTGTCCTTGGGCAGTTTGGTATCTGGACGGTTGTGGCCATTGTGCTGCTGGTTGCGATGCTCTTCCAGATTTTCCGTCCCATGCCCAAGCATGCATGGACCGATGAGGACGAGACCAACACTGCTTCCGCCGCAGTTTCCGCTTAAGTCCGAATAAGGATTAACCCCTTTCCACAAGCCCGGGTGTCCCAGCGACACTCGGGCTTTTTGGTGGGGGAGATGTGGCGTTTCCGCAGATAAAACCGACCAAAATAAACCTATCCCTTTTTGGTGGGTGGAGAATGGGGTAAAGTAAGTGGTGGTTAACTAGAGGAGGCTTGCTATGGCACCTATCGATATTGTTGTACTGGCTGTTATCGGTATTGCGTTTGTCGCGGTATGTGTGCGCATCTACCGCAAGGGCACCTGTGCCGACTGCGCTCAGGGTGGCGTTTGCACGGGGCATTGCTCTAACAAAAAGACCTGCGCCGCACTTAAGGGCGTAGATAAAATCGCCGAAGACTTGGGCCGCGGTATCAAATAAGGTCCAGATATCCAAGCGCCCCGCGAGCATCCGTTCGCGGGGCGCTTTGCGCATTTGAGGGAGAGCGCGGCGAGTCGAAGAGTAATTTTGGGTATCGTTAAATCAGTTGCGGTGAAATGCGGACTGTTTTGGCTGTCAAAGGCCTCATCTACTCCGTATTCCACCGCAACTTTTTGTGGGGTGGGCTAGAGACGCTGCATGCGGTACCCGACACCCATGTGCGTCTGAATCATCTTGGGGTGAGAGGGGTCTGCCTCGATCTTCTTGCGCAGGGTGCGCATGAACACGCGCAGGCTCGCCAGATCGCTGTCCCAGCTCGTGCCCCATATCTCGCGGGTGATGAAGGTGTGGGTGAGCACCTTGTCGACGTTTTTCGCCAGAAGGACGAGCAATTTGTACTCGGTTGGGGTGAGCGAGAGCTCGCGTCCGTCTTTCGTCGCGTATCCCGCGGCGTAGTCGATATGCAGCGGACCGTTGTCGAACGTGCTCGCTTCTGTCGACTCGCTCGACGCCATCGAGGAGCGCCTCAAATTCGCGCGGACGCGCGCGAGCAACTCATCCACAGAAAAGGGCTTGGTGAGGTAATCGTCTGCCCCTGCGTCAAGTGCTGCAATCTTGTCGGAATCTTCGGTGCGCGCCGAAATGACGATAATGGGGACCGCCGACCAGCTTCGGATCTTCGTGATGACCTCGATGCCGTCAATGTCGGGAAGGCCGAGGTCGAGCATGATGAGGCTGGGGCCGTGCGACACCGCATCCATGATGGCGGCCTGGCCGTTGCAAACCTTGCTCACGACATAGCCGTGGAGGTCAAGCGCGGTCGAAACGAGGTTTTGAACGGTCAGGTCATCTTCGACCAGAAGGATGCGTGGCTTAGCGGCATTATTCATGAATCTCGATCTCCTCGGCGGGCAGGGTAAAACGGAAGACGGCCCCATGGGGGTGGTTGTTGCGAACTTCGATGACGCCGCCATGCGCCTCCACGATGGAGCGGCAGAGCGACAGTCCAAGGCCGATGCTTCGACGCGAATCCACGGGCCGCGTATTGCTTGAGGTGAAGAAGCGCTCAAAGATATGAGGCTTGTCGCAGTCTGCCACACCCGGCCCATCGTCTGCGACGTCCACCACGACGAACGCGCCCTCGCGACGTGCGCTGATGGTGACAGTCGAGTCCTCGGGCGTGTATTTGAAGGCGTTCATGATGAGATTCGTAAGTACCTGCATGATGAGATGGACGTCGATACGTACCAGCAGGATGTCGTCAGTGTGCTCGATGGTGACGGTACGTCCATGCGATGCTTGGGCGACATGGCTGAGGGCGGCCTCGATGACTTCGTCGATGAGCTCGGATGTGAAGTTGAGGCGAATGGTGCCGTCCTCGACGCGTGTGATGGCGAGGAGGTTCTCCACGGTATCGATAAGCCAGAGGGAGTCGTCGTAGATGGCATCGGCAAGATCGCAGCGTTGTTCGACGCTGAGCTTCTCGTCGCTCTTCCGAAGGATTGCCGCAGATCCGGATATAGCCGTGAGGGGTGTCCTCAAATCGTGGCCGATGGAGCGCAAAAGGTTGGCGCGCAGCTGCTCGTTTTTCGCCAAGACCGCAGCCTCTTCGCGCTCTTGCGCCGCCCGGTCGCTTTCGAGCGCCAAGGCGCATTCACCTACGATAGATAGGACGATCGAATGCTCGAAGGCTTCGATCTCGCGCCCCTCCAGGGCGATACCGATGACACCGAATACCTTGTCGCCGGTGCGAACCGCGAGGTAGAGACAGCGCGCCTCAGGCAGGGTCCGCGTGCTTGCGCCCGCGCGCTTGTTGTTGGTGTAGGTCCAGGTTGCAACGGCGCGCTCGTAGTCGGTGAGCAGCGACGCGGATCGGTTTTCGGTGCCAGCGGACTCATAGAGCGCCTTACCGAGCGTGCCATGTTCGGCGGGGTAGAAGACCACGTCGAGTTTTAGCAGTTTGACGAGTTGGTTCATGGCGACGCGGGCGCACTCCTCCGCGCTATGGGCTTGCTGCAAGAGCTGGTTCGTTTCGAGGAGTACGCGCGTTTTGAATGCGTTCTCGGCGGATGTACGGGCGTTGTCGGCGATGCGCGCAGTTAACTCGCCGGCGACCATAGCGGTAGCGAACATGATGCCGAACGTGACCAGATAGCTTCGGTCGTAGCTGGCGAGCGAAAACAGAGGCGTGACGAAGCAGAAGTTGTAAAGCACTACAGAGAGCACGCTCGATACGATCGTGCAGATACGCCCCGTCGTGGTGACGGCGGTCAGCAGGGCCGTGAGGATATAGAGGGATATGATGCTGGAATCGGCAAATCCCAGATGGCGGAAAGCCGTGCCGATCGCCGTGGCGGCAAGAGAGAGGGCCAGCGTGCGAAGCACGTTTCGGCTGCTGGGCGGCTGCAGGGCGAGCGCATGGCGGCGTCCTTTGGGTCGGGAGGGCGGAGTCGACTGTTCTGGAATGATGTAAATGTCGAGGTTCGGGGCGAATGTTATGAGCTGTTCTACGAGAGATTTGCGGCCGAAGAGGGCCTGACGGACGCTGCTGCGCTCGCCCGTGCGCCCCATGACGATCTTCGAAATGCCCGACAGACGTGCGAACTCGGAGATCTGAAACGCAATATCGTCGCCATAGACGGTTTCCATATGTGCTCCGAGCTGCTCGGCTAGGGCGATATTGGCTGCAAGCTTGGCGCGCTCATCATCGCTCATGGCTTGCGTGCGCGGGCTCTCTACGAACAGGGCGACGAGCTCGCTGCGAAACGCTTTCGCCATGCGTGCGGCGGCACGGACGATGCGGGGATTGGTCGGCGCCGGGGAGACGCAGACTAAGATGCGCTCCCTGGTGTAGTAGTCACGGTTTCCCAGCACGCGTGCGGCGTCTGTGAGGTGGCCGGTGCGATCGGCGCAGCGGCGCAGCGCGATTTCTCGGAGTGCGGTGAGGTTCTCGACGGTAAAAAAATGCTGTTGCGCTCGGTCGGCTTGTGCGGGACGGTAGACGAGGCCGGCGCGAAGGCGCTCAAGTAGGTCTTCGGGCTCTATGTCGACGAGCTCGACTTGGTCGGCATCATCGAAGATACGGTCGGGGATTCGTTCGCTCACGACAACGCCGGTGATGGATGCAACCATGTCGTTTAGGCTCTCGATATGCTGAACGTTCACGGTCGTATAGACGTCGATGCCCGCATGTAGAAGTTCCTCGACGTCTTGATAGCGTTTGTCGTGGCGAGACCCCGGCGCATTCGTATGGGCGAGCTCGTCGACAAGGATGAGCTGAGGGGCGCGTTCGATAGCCGCATCTAGATCGAACTCGCTGAGCGCAATGCCGTTGTGCTCGATGAGTTTACAGGGCACGTTCTCAAGCCCTTGTGCAAGATGGGCAGTTGCCGGACGTTCGTGCGGCTCGATGTATCCCGCGACGACGTCGACACCTCGCCGCTTGGCGGCGTGGGCGGCTTGAAGCATCGCATAAGTTTTGCCTGTGCCAGCAGCGTAGCCAAAGAAAATCTTGAGGTGTCCCCGGCTGGTTCGAGCGTCATCGGCGACCTCGTCTTTCTCAATTGCCTTGAGGATGAGGTCTGGATTGACGCGAGTGTCCGATGCGTCGCGCTGCATAGCGTAGCCTTTCTGAAACGTTGTCCATGCGTGCATACGCGGTGAGGACGCCACTGTATGCTCGCGAGGTCGAGTATAGGCGCACTGCAGCCGTAATAGTGCTTTCTACCTGCATCTTTACGGCATCTTAAGGTCGTGAGCCCCAGCCCTCACGCCTCTTTAATCCCTAGAAGCGTTTACTGTCCCCAGACGCTTGCGAGAGCAGGCGTCCGAGACATCGGGCCGCGCGTGAAAGGGGCGGTAAATGAACATCCTCATTCCCATTATCGGAGTCGTCTGCATTGGACTCCTTATCTATTACATCTACATTCTGATGAGGAGTGATTCGTAAACTATGGACGCTGCGATTCAGTACATCTTGTACTTTGCCGTGCTCGTCGTCCTGGCCGTTCCGCTCGGTCGGTTCATGGCCCATATCATGGATGGTGAGCATACGTTCCTGTCGCCTGTGATTGCTCCTGTGGAGCGTGGCGTCTATCGTCTGCTTCGCATCGACGCGGCAGAGCAGATGGGGTGTAGGCGCTATCTGGCGAGCGTGCTGGTCTTTTCGGGGATCGGCCTCGTGGCTCTTGTGGCACTCCAGGCGCTTCAGTCCTTCTTGCCAGGCAATCCCCAGCACCTGCCGGGTGTGTCATGGGACCTGTCGTTCAATACGGCCGCTTCCTTCATAACCAACACCAACTGGCAGTCCTACTCCGGTGAGACCACCCTGTCCTACCTTGTGCAGTTCATGGGTCTCACCGTGCAAAACTTCTTGTCCGCCGGCACCGGTATTGCGGTCATGTTCGCGCTGATCCGCGGCTTCCGTCAGGTCAAGGAGCAGGGTCTAGGTTCCTTCTGGGTCGACCTCACCCGAACCGTCCTGTATGTGCTCATCCCGCTGAACCTCGTGTTCGGCATCTGCCTGGCTGCCGGTGGCGTCATCTCCAACTTCCAGCCAGCTCAGAAGGCTGAGCTCGTAGAGCCCGTCGCTGTTCAGCCTAATGCAGACGGCGGCTGGAGCGTCATCGACGGCGCCCAGATCGAGGGCGACACGGTCAAGGTCGACGGCAAGGTTGTCGAGGGCGCGCGCGTGGTCACCGAGCAGTTCCTGCCCCAGGGTCCCGCGGCTCCTCAGGTCGCCATCAAGCAGTCCGGCACCAACGGCGGCGGCTTCTTCGGCGTGAACTCCGCCCATCCGTATGAGAACCCCAGTGCCTTCACCAACATCATCGAGATGACCAGCCTGCTGCTGATCCCGGCCGCCTGCTGCTTCACCTTCGGTATCGGCGTCAAGAACACCAAGCAGGGCAAGGCCATCTTTGCCGCCATGTTCATCCTGCTGGTGATCTTCACCGGCATCATTGCCGTCAACGAGCATGCGGGCACCCCGCAGCTGGCCGATGGCGGAGCGGTCAATATCGAGATGACCGACGGCCAGGCCGGCGGCAACATGGAGGGCAAGGAGAGCCGTTTCGGTATCGCCTCCTCTTCTACCTGGTCCGCTTTCACGACGGCTGCTTCCAACGGCTCGGTTAACTCCATGCACGACTCCTACACCCCGCTGGGCGGTTTTGTCCAGATGCTCCAGATTGCTCTGGGCGAGGTCGTCTTCGGCGGCGTGGGCTGCGGCCTGTACGGCATGATCGGCTTCGCCATCCTCACAGTGTTCATCGCCGGCCTCATGGTCGGACGCACGCCCGAGTTCCTGGGCAAGAAGATCGAGCCGGGCGAGATGCGCTGGGCAGTTGTCCTGTGCCTGGCAACTCCGTTTGCCATTCTGGTGTGCTCGGCCATCGCCTGCATGGTGCCCGGTCTTGCCGACCAGCTTAACAATGGTGGCGCGCACGGCTTCTCCGAGGTGCTGTATGCCTTCACCTCATGCGGCGGCAACAACGGCTCGGCGTTCGCAGGCATGAACTGCAACATTCCCTGGATCAACGTGATGCTCGGCCTCGAGATGCTGTTCGCCCGCTTCATGCCCATCATCGGTACGCTGGCTATCGCCGGCTCGCTGGCCAAGAAGGGTAAGGTCGCCGAGAGCGCCGGTACCCTGTCTACCACCAACGGCATGTTCGTATTCCTGCTCGTGTTCATCGTTCTGCTGATCGGTGCCCTGAGCTTCTTCCCGGCCCTGGCGCTTGGCCCCGTTGCCGAGTTCTTCCAGATGATTGCGTAAAGGAGGGCGCAGATTTATGGCTATGCAAAAAGACATAATGGGCCGCGCGGTCCGCGACTCGTTTGCCAAGCTGGATCCTCGCGTCCAGATTCAAAACCCGGTCATGTTCCTGGTGTGGCTTTCCGCCGTCATGACCTCCGTCCTGGCCGTCGCTTCCATCTTCGGTGTGCAGGACGCGGGTGTGCCCACCTACTATGTGGTCGCCATCGCGGTCATCCTGTGGCTCACCGACCTGTTCTCGAACTTCGCCGAGGCGCTTGCCGAGGGCCGCGGTAAGGCTCAGGCCGATTCCCTGCGTGCGGCCAAGAAGGATGTCGAGGCCCATCGCATCGAGTCCGTTGAGGACAAGGAGCACTTCACCGTCGTTCCCGGCACCGAGCTCACGCGCGGCGACCTGGTGATCGTACGCGCCGGCGAACAGATTCTCGGCGACGGCGACGTCATCGAGGGCGCTGCCTCCGTTGACGAGTCCGCCATCACCGGCGAGTCCGCCCCCGTGGTCCGCGAGGCCGGCGGCGACCGCTCTGCCGTTACCGGCGGTACCACGGTGCTGTCCGACTGGATCATCGTCAAGATCTCCAGTGAGCCCGGCCAGAGCTTCCTGGACAAGATGATCGCGATGGTCGAGGGTGCCGCGCGCAAGAAGACCCCTAACGAGATCGCTCTGGAGATCTTCCTGGTGGCCCTCTCTATCGTCTTTATCCTGGTCACGCTGGCCCTGTATTGTTACTCCTACTTCTCGGTCGGTCTTAACGACATAGTCAACCCCACGGCCGTGACCACGCTCGTGGCGCTGCTCGTGTGCCTGGCTCCCACTACCATCGGCGCCCTTCTGTCCGCCATCGGCATCGCCGGTATGAGCCGTCTGAACGAGGCCAACGTGCTGGCCATGTCCGGCCGCGCCATCGAGGCCGCCGGCGACGTCGACATCCTCATGCTCGACAAGACCGGCACCATCACCCTGGGTAACCGCCAAGCCGCCGAGTTCATCCCGGTCGATGGCGTCGATCCCGCGGAGCTGGCCGATGCCGCCCAGCTTTCCTCGCTGGCCGACGAGACCCCCGAGGGCCGTTCCATCGTCGTGCTCGCCAAGGAGCAGTTCGGTCTGCGCGGCCGCACGCTCGAGGATAAGGGTATGGAGTTCATCCCGTTCACCGCGGCAACACGTATGTCCGGCGTGAACTACGAGGGCAATGAGATCCGCAAGGGCGCTGCCGATTCCGTGCGCACCTATGTGGAGGCAGCCGGCGGCGTGTTCTCCCAGGAGTGCGACGAGGCCGTCGAGCGCATCGCCAAGGCCGGCGGCACCCCGCTGGTCGTGACCAAGAACTGCCGCGTGCTGGGCGTTGTGTACCTTAAGGACATCATCAAGTCCGGCGTTAAGGAGAAGTTCGCCGACCTGCGCCGCATGGGTATCAAGACCATCATGGTGACGGGCGACAACCCGCTCACCGCCGCGGCAATCGCCGCCGAGGCCGGCGTTGACGACTTCCTGGCCGAGGCCACCCCTGAAGGCAAGCTCGAGAAGATCCGCGAGTTCCAGCGTGAGGGCCACCTGGTCGCCATGACCGGCGACGGCACCAACGACGCGCCCGCTCTGGCCCAGGCCGATGTCGCCGTGGCCATGAACACGGGCACCCAGGCTGCCAAGGAGGCCGGCAACATGGTCGACCTCGACTCCAGCCCCACCAAGCTCATCGAGGTCGTGCGTATCGGCAAGCAACTGCTCATGACCCGCGGCTCACTCACGACCTTCTCGGTCGCCAACGACGTGGCGAAGTACTTCGCCATCATCCCGGCGCTATTCTCGCCGATCTACCCCGGGTTGGACGCCCTTAACATCCTCGGTCTGGCAAGCCCGCTGTCCGCGGTTCTTTCGGCCATCATCTATAACGCGCTCGTTATCGTCGCGCTGATCCCGGCCGCGCTGAAGGGCGTTAAGTACCGCGAGGTCCCGTCCGGACAGCTGCTGACCCACAACCTGCTCGTGTGGGGTCTGGGCGGCATCGTTGCCCCGTTCGTATTCATCAAGCTCATCGACACGCTGCTCGCGTTCTGCGGCATTATGTAAGTGGAGGTTTGTATGTTCAAAGGTGTTGCATCGCGCGCACTGGGCGTGTTCGCGCTGTTTACCGTTGTCTGCGGCCTGGGCTATACGCTCGTCGTGACCGGCATCGCCCAGGTTGCGTTCCCGTATCAGGCGAACGGTTCGCTCATCAAGGTCGACGACAAGATTGTGGGCTCCGAACTGATCGGCCAGAACTTCGATGACGAAGCCCACATGTGGGGTCGTATCCAGAACGTGTCAATTGTCGAAGGCGAAGATGGCGAGCTCATGGCGTATGGTGCCCCGTCCAACCTGTCCCCGGCGAGTGAGGAGTATCAGCAGCTTGTGGATGCGCGCGTGAAGAAGATCCGCGCCGCCAACCCCGATGCCGATATGGACGCTGTGCCCGTCGACCTGGTGACGTGTTCGGGGTCCGGCCTCGACCCCGAGATTTCCCCGGATGCCGCCGAGTACCAGGTCCCGCGCCTTGCCAAGGCCACGGGCAAGAGCGAAGGCGAGGTGCGCGAGATCATCGCCCAGTGCACCAAGGGCCGATTCCTGGGCGTGTTCGGCGAGCCCACGGTCAACGTGCTCAAGGTGAACCTTATGCTGGACGGCGCGCTGTAGGTGAGGGAGTGGCGGATGAGGGCATGACTGACTATCTGAGCCCTCAATTCCACTCCGCCCATCAGTTGCGGTGAAATACGGACTGTTTTGGCTGTCAAAGGCCTCATCTACTCCGTATTCCACCGCAACTTTTTTGTGAGGGTCGGGATTGAAGGTGGTGAGTGCGAGCGAGTGCGAATGCGGCGGATACTGATACGATAGGTACGTTAGCAACTGCCGCCCAGCGGCTCAAACGAAAGGAACCCTGTATGGAGTCCTCCGCCTATCCGATGCTCTTTAGCCCGATCAAGGTCGGTACGACCGAGGTCAAGAACCGCGTCTTTATGCCGCCGGTGTCCACCAACCTGGCCGATCATGGCTATGTGACCGACGATTTGGTCGATCATTACCGTGCCCGCGCCAAGGGCGGCGTGGGCCTGATCATCACCGAAGTCGTGACGGTCGAGCCCACCTATACCTATCTGCCGGGTGACATGTGCTGCTACGACGACACGTTTATTCCTGGCTGGGAAAAGCTCGCCGCGGCCGTCCACGAGTACGGTTGCAAAATCATGCCGCAGCTCTTCCACCCCGCCTACATGGCCTTTAACATTCCGGGCACGCCGCGCCTGATCGCTCCGTCCTTTGTGGGCCCGTCCTATGCCCGCGAGGCACCGCGCCCCATCACGGTCGACGAGATTCACGAGCTCACGCATCAGTTTGGCGACGCTGCCGTGCGTATGCAGAAGGCTGGCGTCGATGGCGTTGAAGTCCATGCGGCACACGCCCACGGCATGCTCGGCGGCTTTTTGACTCCGCTCTACAACAAACGCACCGACGAGTACGGCGGCTCGCTCGACGCCCGTATGCGCTTCTTGCTCGAGGTCATCGCCGAGATTCGTGAGCGCTGCGGCAAGGACTTTATCATCGACGTCCGCATTTCGGGCGATGAGTACACCGATGGCGGCCTGACCCTCAACGACATGATCTACGTCTCGCGTCGCCTGGAGAAGGCCGGTGTCGACATGATTCATGTGTCGGGCGGTACCACCATCAAGCGCGGCTCCGCGATTCCCGCTGCCGGTACCCAGCAGGCCTCGCACTCCGCCTGCTCGCGCGAGATTAAAAAGCACGTCAACATTCCCGTTGCCACCGTCGGCCGCATCAACGAGGCCTGGATCGCCGAGGAGCTGATCGAGGACGGCGCTGCCGACATCTGCATGATGGGCCGCGCCAATCTGTGCGATGCCGAGTTCTGCAACAAGGCCGCTGCCGGCAACGCCGACGACATCCGCCCCTGCATTGGCTGCCTGCGCTGCCTAAACGGCATTATGTTTGGCAAGCGCATCTCCTGCACCGTCAACCCCGATGTTGAGCGCGACGAGGCCGGCTACGAGCCTGCCGCCGAGGCCAAGAACGTACTGGTTGTGGGCGCTGGTCCTGCGGGCATGGAGGCAGCCTACATTGCCGCCAAGCGCGGCCATAACGTGGTGCTCGTGGACAAGCAGGATGAGCCGGGCGGCGAGATGCGCATCGCAGCCGTTCCGCCGGCAAAGCAGGAACTCACCCGCGTGATCAAGTATCAGTATCGTCGTCTGGCCGAGTCGGGCGTGAAGTGCGTCTTTGGTACCGAGCTTACTGCCGAGGACATTCAGCGTGACTACGCGGGCTACGAGGTCGTCCTGGCTTATGGCGCCGAGCCCATCGCTCCGGCCTTCATGCAGGGCTTTAAGCAGGTTATGACGGCTGACGACCTACTGGGTGGCAAGGCTTTCCCGGGCAAGAAGATCGTCATCGTGGGCGGCGGCACCGTCGGTTGCGAGACGGCAGATTACCTGGCCCCGCTGGTCAACGACCTGTCGCCGGCCAATCGCGATGTCACCGTTATCGAGATGACCAAGACGCTCGCTGCCAACGAGGGCGGTGCCGGTCGCGCGGTGCTCATCACGCGCATGCTCTCCAAGGGCGTCCACGTGCTGACCGAGGCCAAGGTGACCGAGATCACAGAGGACACCATCAGTTACGAAAAGGACGGCGAGGTCCACACCATCACCGGTGCCGATACGCTGGTGCTTGCCATGGGCTATCGTCCCAATACCAAGCTGGCCGACGACCTTGTTGCTGCCGGTGTTGTCACCCACGTGCTGGGCGACGCCAACAAGTGCGGCAACATTCGCGACGCCATCGGCGATGGCTACAAGGTTGCCTGCGAGCTCTAGTCAACCCCTTTGCACCAATCGATTGCAAAAAGCGGCGGCTGCCCTGTGTGTTGGGCAGTCGCCGCCTGCGTTTTGCCAAAGAAAGATTATTGTCGGGCCCTAAATGCCTTTTGCTTCTGCTCCCTCCGCAATCATGTTGCGGTTATACACCAGGTGCAGATACATCGCGTCGTGCGCGGCGGTGGGATTGCGCGAGGCGATGGCGTCGGCCACATCGCGGTGTGTGCGGATAGTTTCCTCGACGAGCTTTTTGCCAGTCACGTCGATAAAGAGGGGAACGGATGCCTTGAGCACACCCATCAGACGGGGAACGACGAGGTTGCCGCCATTCAGGGTGGCTACATGGAGTAGCGCCCATGCGCATCAAATATCTCCTCTCATAGATGCGCGGCACAAAGAGCCTCGAGTTCATACGAGCTCGGGGTTCTTTTCGTCTGGATTGCAGACGTATCGTCGGACGAAAGCACGTTGCGTCTAGCGAAAAAACGTACGAAAGCGCAATTTACGTCTTAATTTCGGACGCAAATCAAGACGAAAACCGTTTACGTCTGCTTTAAATCCGTACGCAAACGGTTTTCGTCTTGCAGGGCAGTTGCCGTTTCTACAGTTCAACTTCCAGTTCGGCTTTGTGCTCGTAGAGGTAGTCGCGCATGTAGGGGATGGCAAATGAGACCTTGCCGTACGAGGGGGCCTCGATAATCGATTCTCTTAACAGGCGGCTGCGGACGGAGCTCACCTGTTGAGGCGTTTTGTTTAGGGCATCGGCAACCATGCTGGTCGAGCTCGTCTGCCCCAAAGACGCCATGCTCAGCAGATAAGCGATGCACGTGGGCGGAATGCGCTGCAGCGCGGGCTCAATCACCATGGCGCAGAAGCGTTCGCGTGCCGTTGCAATGCCGCGCTCGGCTTCTTCTTCTCCAATAATCGCTGTATGTGCACGTCTTGCTAACTGCCATGCGTAGTATCCAACGAGTTGGATCATGAAAGGATAGCCTTGCGTTGCCTCGGCAAGTTGGCCGGCAATACCTGGCTGCAACTCCACGCCAGACGCTTCAATGGTTTCCTCGAGGGAATACAACACTTCGGTTACTGCCACAGCCTTCAGGTCAAAGGGGAGGGCGCGGCGCAAAAACGCAAGTGTCTTTCCGTTGATGATGCTTTCAATCATCGAAGGCAGCCCAGCAAAAACAAAGGCGATATCAAAGTCTTCGCCGATAACCTGCTGAATCGCAATGGAGAGCGTTCGGACCTCATCGAGCTCTGCGTCTTGAACCTCGTCGAGAGTGATGAGCAGGCCATTTCCATTCTTGGATATTGTCTGTCTCATGGCGTCGCGTAGCGATGGGCCGATTCGCTCAATATCTATGCTGCCGATGGATATGCCAGCTACGGTGGGCTCAAATCTGGCGTGTTTGGCCTGGAATTTGGGCTGCAGCTGTTCGAGAATGCGCTGGCAAAGTCCCTCGGTTGCGACCTCTTTTATGACCGTCCAGCCATGGCTTTGCGCCAAACGTGAGCACTCGTCAAGGAGGACCGTCTTGCCCGTTCCACGGACGCCGGCTATGCGCATTAGGCGCCCCGGGGCACCAGGCCCGTTGACGAGGCCCTCATTGAATTCTTCGAGCACATCTTCGCGGCCGATAATCGTGGGAGGTGTTTTACCTGCTGTGGGCTTAAAAGGGTTTGTTTGCATGTGAGCCACCTTTGCTCAAGATATAGCAAGATATAGCAAAGTATATCAAGATATAGCAAAGTATAGTGAGATATAGCAAAGTAAGCGCTACTCGCGGGTTTTGCGGTGGTGCTATTTTCCAAATGCCGCGCGGATAAAGCGCTGGGCGAACAGCTTGTTGGCAACTCACGAGGGCTCGGGGTGCCAATTTGGGGTGCAGTAGTGCTGCGCCACGAAAAGGGCCTATCTACTACGTTTAAGCCGCAGGGGTCAACCATAGTCGGCTTTTTCGAAAATCGACAAGCTCTCTACCAGCGGTTTTGTTTTCGCACTTTTCAGCATGGTCTGGGCTCTCCGCGTTAACGTAGTAGATGGGCCGCTTTTGTGGCAAGGGGCCGACCTGCGGCCCGGGGTGGCCAAAAAGCCCCGTCCCAAAAAGACTGTTGGAAGTTGCGGTGGAATAGTTCCTGTTTTTGCTGCTGAAGGCTTTGAGCAGGAACTATTCCACCGCAACTTATGAGGGGGCGGGGGATGCGATAGTATTACGGGTGATATTCGACAAACCGTGGGCTTCATCCGAGGGCTTTATGGAACAACACCAGCATTATCAGAGCCTGCAAGATCAGGCATACAACGCACTGCGCTCCAAGATCATCTATGCCGAGCTCAGGCCCGGCACACGCCTTTCGGCGATTGGTCTGGAAAAGGAGACGGGAATCGGGCGCACGCCCATTCGCGAGTCCTTTGTGCGCCTGCGTGAGCAGGAGCTGGTGGAAACGCGTCCCAAAAGCGGCACCTATGTCTCAAAAATCAGCATGGAGCGCGCCGAGAATGCCTGTTTCTTGCGCGAGAAACTCGAGAGAAGCGTGCTTATTAAATGCTGTTCGGCCGCCTCACCCGAGCAAAAGCAGCGGCTTGAGCAGATTCTTGCCGAGTCCGAGTCGCTCGACCATAGCGAAACGCGTCGTTTCTTTGACCTGGACAACCTGTTCCATGAGACGTGTTTTGAGATTGCCGGTCGTCACATGCTGTGGGATTGGATGAAGAGCGTCAACACGCATTTTGAACGATACAACTGGTTGCGTATGGTGTCGCAGGATCTGGATTGGGAGCCGATTCGTCGGCAGCATCGCCGGATTCTCGAGGCCATTAAAAAGGGCGATACCGACACGGCGAGCTATCTGGCAGAGACGCACCTGCATCTGATGCCCGAGGAGCAGGGCCCGGTTATCGCCTTGCATCCCGACTATTTTGAGCTGTCCAAAGACTCGTCTATCTAGCCCATCACCGCATCTGCTTGAGACGCAAAAAACGATGCTGCTCACCTACAGCGTTTTGCAACCGAGATTTTTAAAAAATGCCTAAAATGGCTCAGACTGCCGACATTGGGAAACGGGGTGTGCTATGGCGCAGATGAGAATCAAGGACATTGCCGTCGAGGCGGGTGTGAGCCCGGCCACGGTCTCGCGCTATCTCAACAACCGTCCCGGGCAGATGACCGAGGAAACCCGTGCTCGCATTGCCGAGGTCATCGAGCGCACCGGCTATCGCCCGCGCGCCGCTGCGCGCAATCTGCGCAGCTCGCGCACCAATCTCATTGGCGTGATCTTGGCCGACATCGCCAACCCGTTCTCGAGCGCCATGCTCGAAGGACTTTCCGCCAGTGCCGCCGCGCGCGGCTGCTCGCTTATGACGGCCATTAGCGGCAACGATCCCGCAAAGGAAGCAGAGTCGCTCACCAGACTTATCGATGCCGGTGTGGACGGTCTGGTCGTCAACACCTGCGGAGGTAATGACGATGCGATTGCCGCGGCAGCGGGACGCCTGCCTGTTGTGCTGCTCGACCGCGACGTTGCCGACGGCGGCATCGATCTGGTGACATCTAACAACCGTGAGCTGGTCGCCGGCCTGGTAGACGCCTTGGCCTCTGCAGGCAGCGAGCGCCTGTGCCTGCTCACCGAGGCGAGCGACGACAGCCCCGTCCGTCGCGAGCGCGCCGAGGCCTTTACTGACGAGCTTTCGCACCGCGGCCTTGCGGGCGAGGTCGTCACCCTAGCCGACGGCGGTGCCACGGGCGTCGGTCGCTTGGACGAGGCTATCCGCGGCTATGCAGGCAAAAAGCTCGGCCTCATTGCCGTCAACGGTCTGGTCTTCCTGCGTCTGACCGAGGCGTTGGCACAGCTGGGAACCTCGTTGCCGGCGGGTCTTAAGATCGCGACCTTTGACGATTACCCCTGGAACCACGTGCTCTTTGGCGGTGTGACCACGGCAGCGCAAGACACCCTTACCATTGCCGAGTGCGTAGTCGAGCGCCTGTCCGAGCGCATCGACGTTGTTACCACCACCGTGGGCGAGGCCGCAAAGCTCGCCCCCAAGCGCATCGAGATTTCCGGCCACATCGAACACCGCGCATCGACCTCGCGCTAGCCGCTCGTTCGCAACTGCCTGCTCGCGCACGTTTTTTGAGCGCTTGATACGCTTTAACCCTGCGGAAACATTTTTCTGCGATAGTATCTGCGATATAGACCAGTCGAAACCCGCCCGAAAGAAAGGGGAGCGACATGAACCAGCAGAACATCGATTACGTACTCCGCTCCGTAGAGCAGCGTGACATCCGCTTTGTGCGTCTGTGGTTTGTCGACATTCTCGGCCGCCTCAAGAACTTTGCCATTAGCCCCGAGGACCTCGAGGTCGCTTTTGAGGAGGGTATTGGCTTTGACGGCTCCGCCATCGAGGGCTTTGCCACGCCCGAGGAAGCCGACATGCTGGCGTTTCCCGATGCTTCGACCTTCCAGATTCTGCCGTGGCGCCCGAGCCACAACGGCGTCGCCCGCGTGTTCTGCGATGTGTGCACTCCCGATCGCAAGCCCTTTGCCGGCGACCCGCGCGATGCCCTGCGCCGCATGTTCCGCAAGGCCGAGAAGGCTGGCTACCTGCTCAACGTGGGCGCCGAGCTGGAGTATTACTACTTCCCCGACGAGCACACGCCCGAGCCGCTCGACAACGTGGGCTACTTCGATCTTTCGGTGAGTGACGCCGCCCGCGACCTGCGCCGCAACACGGTCCTCACGCTCGAGAAGATGTCCGTGCCCGTGGAGTACACCT
>CABUQY010000016.1 GCA_902493915.1 uncultured Collinsella sp. | reverse complement strand
GGTGCTGTCGGGCTTGGCGGTGTTGCTTGTTGCGGCGGTGGTGTTGGGTGTGGCCGCGGCGCCTGCGGTGTTGGCGTCCACGGGCGCGGTTTGGGTGGTGTTTGCGGGGGTGTCGGTGCTGTTGCTTGTCGCAGTGTTTGCTGCGGGCGCGTTTGTGTTGGAGCCGTCTTCCGCCTTGCCCATGTCGCTGGCCGTGGCGTCGGCTTGCGCCTGCTGCCCGGCGGTCGTCTGAGGCTGAATCGCTTCCGCTATGGCCGCCATGGGCATCGTCGCGCTGACCATGGACGTGCACGCGATCACGCAGAGCAGGTAGTAAAGGGGTCGTTTCATAGCGGAGCCTCTCGGTGAGCAGCCAATAGGGTCCGAAGGCAGCTCCAGGCCAGCACTCCGCACATATTTTGTTGCGGTTTATTTTACGGGAACACCAGTCAACATCAGCGAACTATCTGGGGAATGTTGGGGAGGGGAGCGGATGATGGTTGAGCCTCTGTCTTCTCACCCGGCGGTGATGCACCCTGTGCTGGGTTGTCTATGCGCGCCGCGGAAGCTCCAGCGCGAGGTCGCCTTTCGTTTCTTCGAGACTCAACACCGAGACCTTCCAGGAAAAGTCCGTTAGGCTGCTGCTTAGGTCAAGTTCTGCGTGGTCGTATTTTTCAATTTTGCAGCCCGGGTGATTCTCGTCTGGTGAAAGGTGACATTCGACCGGACGCGACCCGATGATTCGATACTCCTGCTGATATGCGTACTTGGGCGTTTTGATAACGAGATTGTGCGGGATGCCCTCAAAGATCTCGCGGATTAGTTTTGGCCCGGGGACGCCGTAGGAGATGGGACCGTGGGCGTAGATGCTTCCGTCTTCGGCAATGTGTCTGTCGGCGAGGCGCGCGAAGCTGTCGTACTGCACAATGCCGATCCACCCGTTCGCGCACCCGAACTCCTGGATCATTCGCATCGGGATTTTCACGGCGTTGTCGACGATATCGTTCTCGCGGACCGTGTACATGCAGTAGATAGGCAGGCAAGCATAGCTGTAGAGGCATGCCCCAGGGGCCATGGACGCCTCGAGCGGATCGCCCTGCTCGCCAGGAAGGCCATGGTAGTAGCCGGCCGCGTTCATGTAGAGATGTCCATTTAGCAGGTCGTCGATGTACGCCTCCTTGGGTGCGAACTTGAGTAGATATGCGATGCCGTCTTTGAGCATAGAAGATCCTTTCTTGGGTGGAGGTGCCCGGGCCGCCTTGCGGGTCCGGCTTCCTTGCAATTAAAGATAAGGGCATCCGGTGGGACCTTCGTGCCGGAATGGTGCGCGCCAGGCGCTTGCCGGGGTTGTGATTGCCTGTAGCGCCGGAGTACATACTTGTGGAGCGTTCTGGAAACTGTTGTTTGGCGGAGGCGTCATGACTGGGCTGAGCTGGAGAAGACCGCCAAGAAGATGGTCGAATCCGGTCAGGAATTTGCCGACGGCGTGGAGTCGGCCGAGGATATCGATAGATTCCAGACCTTGGACACAGGGGCCAGAAGGGCTTTTGCACTAACTTTCTCAACACATCCCGTCCCTGTTAAGCCTGTGTTTGAGCGCATTGCTGCCGGATGCCTCGAGTGGGCTGGCGCCGCACGGCATTGCGAATGACATCACGGACTGCATGCGCTCGGGGTTGTCGTCCATCGTGATGCCCGTCTCCGTGGCGCTCAGGACACTGCGGCCCTTGATTTTGCGCGCGGCGGGCGCGTTATCGCGGACGATTCTCTTCGCGAGAGCCTCGGGCTTTGCGGTCTTTGACGCGGCATCGACCTAGGTTGCCACTAGGGCCGACGACGACAGCATCAGTGAGCCGAGAATCTTGTCACCTGCCGTAACATCACCTCGGCGTTAATTCTGGGTGTTAGGAAATTAGGTTATGTTTCAAGACGTCATTCACTGGATGAGCCTATTTCCATAACCTGTTTAAGCAAAGCAAGAATGGGGAATAAAGCTAGCTGCCCATCGCGAACTGGCGATGGGGTACGCTACTGCCGTCAATATAGCAAACGACGAAATTCCGACGTTCGCCACATTGACACCAGCGTTGCCTGCGGCTAGCTGGATAAGAGCCTCGATGGTCATAAGTACCAATTCCTCGCTTTCGTCTAGTATGACATAGGCAATCATTGTTCTAGGCGGCCGCGAAAGCGTTGGTTGCACTTGCTGCACCTTTGATTAGCCTGTCCGGGGAGGGTTAGCCGCCGCTCGTTGATCCGGACAGGTTGATTTATTTGGGGGTATTTTGACCGAGTTCGACATCGCTCGTATTCCTCGATATAGTTCCAAAAGCTCATATGCCCATTTCGATCATAGGGTGTCTTTTGCCGATGTCCAAGACAAGATCTTAGATCCAGGGTACGTTTCCCATCACGCGTTCTACCCTCTAATTTCCAACGAGATCATTACTGTTCGGTATCGTGGAGGTAGGCGAAGCATCAAGGTCCGCAATATCGCCTATGCCTCGCATTTCGATCACCGCGTCTTCCAGTACTACTCTTATCTTTGGTCGGACTTATATTGCAAGAAGGCTATTGCCGAAGAGTTTAATGAGGTTGCTGTAGCGTACCGCTCCTCGCTTTCATCAGACAGCGCCGTAACCGCTGCCAGCAATATTTCCTCAGCTAAAAAGGCCTTCGATTATATACGCGAGCAAGATTCGGCGTTCGTGCTTACGGGTGATTTCGAGAGCTTCTTCGACAACTTAAATCATGTCTATCTAATGGCGTCGTTGCGTTCGTTGTTTCCCCAGTGGACGCTTGCCGGACGATCACTATCAAGTCATTAAAAATATCCTCCGCTATTCGTGCTGGCCTATTGCTGATTTGGCTGCTCGACATGAATTGCCATGGCCGGTAATCGATCTTACTTCGGAGAAGAAGGTCAGCGAAGCAGCTATCGAACTTCGATTCAAGGCCATTCGCGAACTTAATAAGCTGGATGTTATTCTGCCTAAGGCAGAGTTTCTTGCAAACAAAAGTAAGGTCATCACCAGGCCGTGGAAGCGAAAGGGCGTTGCTCTGGGCATTCCTCAGGGTCTTGCTGCAAGCGGAGTGCTCGCTAACATTTATATGGCTGATATCGACATGAAAGTCAGGCTTGCCGTTGAACGGGTTGGCGGCTTGTATCTCCGTTATTGCGATGACTTTATTGTTGCCGTTCCAAAGTCTGGTTTTGATGCACTTGTAGAAGCCATCAATCTAATGGCTGATGTCGATTCCGTCAAACTGCAACCTGAGAAAACCAAGGTGTTCCGGGTTGATGGCGACGGAGTTGCTCAGCTTGATTTTGAAAGCGTTCGTGCGGGTGAGGTCTATTCGTACTCCGGCGCACATCCGGCGCAGAAAGTCAGTTTCCTGGGGTTTGACTTTGACGGGCGCGTTGTAAGACTTCGGCAGTCTACGGTTGGAAGGTACCACAAGCGTCTCCGTGAGGCGGCCACTGCGATTGCGCGTTCTAATCAGGGGGAGGGGAGACATGCGTCCAAGAAGCGCGTCTCCGCTCTGTATCAACATTACTCGCCGCTTGGTATTAAGGGGAGAAGGTTGTGCCCATCGGGTGATGCCGGCCTTTCTGCATTTTCGCTCTATGGGAACTTTCTTTCCTACGTGGCAAGAGCCCAAAAGGCGTTTCCCAATGATCCGATTGCCACCGATGAGGCTAAGATTTACAGGAATATTAAACGCTTGAGTGCTCGGTAATTTTGCTGCTATAGCACCGATCGATTTCGACTACAAATAGACGATTAATTAAACCAATTAGTAGTTGCCGGTCGCTGTTGCTCGGTAGCTCCCTTCGCTTGTCCATGTGGGGCGCTATAATTCCCAAAAAGATAAGGGTTCAATATTTAGGGGTTGGCTTGGCGAGTAATCTATCCGTGACGGTCGCCACTTCATAACGTCGTTCTATTTTCGCTACTCGTGCCGCTTGATGAACCGGTCGGTCTCGTCGTATGAGAGGTAGTCGGGTTCGTCCGTTCCGATTCTCCGAGCAATCTTTCGGGCTTTCGCGATCATGGCTGCTGTTGCGGCGTCGACACCTTTCGGAATCTTTGCGTGTTTGATTTCTGCGCAGCCGCCCGTGACCTCGGGGACGCTCCTGTACATCCAGGTTTCGCCTATGGGTACATGGACGTCGAAGAAGTACCACTCGAACTCGGTGTCCTCAACCGTCCTTGAGGGGAAGTTCGGGTGCAGATCCCAATGCTCGGAGAGAGCCTTCTTGGCACGGTTGAGGAGGACGCCCATTGCCCAATTGCCTGTTCTTTTGTAGGCGGGACCCTCCTCCGCGTGCTTTTCGGCAGTCGCCATCGCGTTCCAGATGAGCGAGGTGATCTGTGCGGGCGAGTATTCTAGGAGCATGGTGTCGAGCAGAGTTTCGAACTCTTCGCGCTTCGGCCCCTCATACTCGTAGCACGCATCGTCAAGCTGGGCATCGAGGTAGGCTAGAACGAGACCTTTTGCGGTTCGCAGCCAGTACTCGCGCTCGCCCTGACCGAGCGCGACGTATTCGCGATCGCCTTCGGTGATGATTGGCTTGGGTTCGAGCGGTCTATAGCCTTTCAACGATATGGAGTATGGCACCCTTAGCCAGTAGAAGATGAAGTTGCCATCCTCTGCCTCTTCGAAACCGTCCATCCACTTATCGTATGCTGCACTGGGTTCAATGTAACCCCTCTGCCTCAGGCTCTTACACAGGCCGAAGAAGCCGTATAGTAAAGGTTTGCCGTAAATCGGCGCAAGGAGCGTGTGGTTTCCCGTGTCCCTATTTTCTACTAGGACTTCAAGAGCGACGTGATCAAAGTCGTTTGGGTCATATGCTTCCCAATCGAATTCACGTGCCTGGCGAGAAAAGGCCTCGCGAATCTCATGCCGCGTTATATCGTCATCAATCTCGCGGTAAATCTGTCGCCTTGATTTGTTGCAGTGCGGGCATTTTATATCGACTTCGCGATAGGAGTTTTTCACAACCCCCCTTATGCCTCGGCTTAAGCGTGGCGCGACAAGGGCGTAGCCGCAGAAAGGGCAATCCTCTTCGATTTCGATACTGGGGAACAGCTCAACGATCTTCTCGTCGGTGAAGCTCTTCGGGAGGTCGTAGAGCTCCCTTAGATCCTTCAGTGAGAGGCCGGAGGTGTAGTAGGCGTCCATAAGCTCGTTGACGTTGTCCTCGCCCAGCTCTGCCCTGACTTCGTCAACTCTTGACATGCGCTCGCCAACTTTCGATCAACGGAGGTTTATACGTGCCATTTTAAGGTATCGCCATGCGTCTTATGGTGGCGCTTTGATAAGAGGAAGGCCCCAGACGGCGATGGCGTGGACATCGACGCGCTTGCCCGCACGGTCATTCGTGGCACTTACGGCAACGGGGAGAGTCGCAAGCAGAAGCTGGGCTGCCTGTACTCGACCATTCAGAAGCGCGTGGGCGAGATCCTGATATGACGCGCGAGCGGCTGCAACAAGAGCCGACATGGGGCGCGGCCACGCTGTTGGCCGCGCCTCTTTGCCTGGCGGCGCTGCCTCTTCTCGTGCCTTTCTTGGTCTTTGATCGTCTCCGAATATGACGTCTAGCTCTTTTGCTCCGAACTACTCCGAACTACTCCGAACTACTCCGAACTACTCCGAACTACTCCGAAGGGCCAGCGGGCAAATCGTAGTATTGCCGCGGGTCGCGAGTGCTCCTGCCGTGCCAGACGAGGATTTCTCTCTTGACAAGGCCCTTCAGCGTCTGCGAGGCGGACTTGGACGAGATACCGGCGGCATCCGCCAACGCCTTCGTCGTGACCTTGCCGTCCCTGGCGGCCATCTTCACGGCAGTCTTCTGGTTGTCGTCGAGTGAAGCGAAGATGTCTAGCGGAACGTAGCCGCCCATGCCGTGCATGAGTTCGTTCCTGTTTTCCCTCTCGACTGCGGTGAGCGGCAGCGTGAGCATCGTGCGGTCCGGGCCGAACTCCTCGTCCCAGCGCGGGGCGTCGTACCCGCACTCCTTCCAGTTGTCCACGATGGCGGGCACGCCGGATCCGGCGCGTTCGCCGACCTCGATGTACGAGAAGATTTTCAGCATGTTCTCGTTGCGCGGGTCGGACTTGCCACCCATGAGAGCGCGCTCCATGCTGATACGGAAGTCGCCGGGGTTGGCGACCGTGATCTTGTCGGGCTCCCAGAGCACGACAACGCCTTGGCGCTCGTGGTAGTTGGCGTTCGTGAGGCAGTTCGCCAAGGCCTCGCGCAGGGCCTTGTGGGCCGGTGTGTCGTCGTCCCGCCGGTCGCCGACGAGCCTGAAGGGCGTCTTGAGCGCCTGTTTGGCGAGGCTGTAAACGCGCTGGTAGAAGTCGATGACGTTGCCCGACCAATCGCCTCCCTGGGAGATGACGCGGTCCTGCCAACGCTCGCGCGGGCTCGTCTGCTGACGGTAGTCGAGGAAGTAGTGCGGGAACACCTCGCTGATGCGCCAGTCCTCGCCGAACATGAGGAGCCCGGCCCCTGTGGGGTGGAGCTTCCCGTCGTCGGCCTCGGCGGCGGCACCGATGAGGCGGAGGAACTCGTCGTCGGGCTTCTTGTTCCACGGGTGGTTTGGGTGGACCTGCCGGTAGATCTCGCGGTAGCCGTTTATCGTCTCCTGACAGAGCTCGTCCATGCGCACGCCCGGTAGAGGCTTGGCGTCCTGGCTCTCTTCGGAGGCGTCCCGCATCATGGAGCGAATCTCGTCCATGGTGCACCTATAGTCGCCGGTGTGGTCGCGTCGGTAGGCGTGGCTCGGGTTGTCGTGAAGGTAAACGGGCTTGACTCGGCGGTCGGCACGGGGCACGTGAATCTGAATGACCTTCTTGCCGTCGATTTCCTCTACGCTGACGTTCGAGTCGTCCAGCACGCGGGCGCTCACGCGCTGCGAGTCGTTGACGGTGTTCCAGAAGTCGTCGAGCAGCTTCCGCGGGTCCTTAACCCCTACGGGATGGAGAGAGTGGTCTTCTAGCTCCTCGACGCCGAGCAGGATGACGCCTCCGGCGGTGTTGGCGAAGGCGGAGTAGGTCTCCCAGATGCTCTTGGGCAGGCCGCCCCTCGCTGCCTTGGCCTCCAAGCGGTTGTTCTCACTGTAGTTCTCGAGCTCCTCGAGCATCTATCGCCTCCGCTTCTCCTCGTCGGTTCTTGAGTTGATATTGTACCGCGAGGGCGTCGGAGCCGGGCGGCCTTCCCGTCCGGCTCCATTTATTCGAGGGCCGTCGGTTTGGTGGGCCGTAGGGTGGCGAGCGCCGAAGGCGCCGTCCTTGCCCTTGAGCTCGTGGGCGAGCTGAGAACGGAACCAAACCTCGACGCGCTTTGTGACGTTGAGCATGACGGGGCGGAACTGCCGGTCGAATGTGTAGCGGCCCCACACCTCGTCCAGGGTCGTGCCCTCGCGGAATGTGCCGTCGGACTGCTTGTAGGGATGGAGGTAGCCGCTGAAGCGGTGGTATCCCACGCGCTCGAGCTTGCCGACGAGCTCTTCTCGGTCTGCCATGAGGCCGCGCGAGATGAGCAGGTCCGCCTGCTCGTTATAGGTGAGGAATGGCTTCCCGTGCTTTATCTCGGTTCTTAGAACTTGCAAAAAAGACCCGCCTGTGTGCATGCTAAGCAGAGGCCAGGCGGGTTTACTGAATGCGTCCTAACATGTGCCCTCGGCTTTGGCTGCCGATATTCTAGAACTTGTTGAGCGCGTGGCGCGGCGCGGAGAGGTCTTTAAAGGTAAAGACCGACATCTCTGTGCGTCCGTGACTGCCGGGTGTTATCGTTGATGCCGTACATGTTGCCTGCACTTTCGAGCCAGGGATGTAATTACGGAAGTGCTGGGAAAAATCGAGAACTTTCGCGACACTACCAACGCCTGAAGAGGAAGTGATTCTATGAATGAAGAGGTGCGCGAGATTTGCAGCAATCTGAAACTCGACTTTAATACCTTCAGCCAGCTCGACGTGTTGCAGTTCGTGCGAAAGCCATTCTCGGGTGTTTGGACGACGGTCTATCAGGTGAAGAAGGGCCTCTACGACGCGCCCTCGGTCTTCTCGTGCCTTTCGAATCTTGAGCTGGAGGAGGAGATTCTTGGGGGCACGGACTGGATTCACCATGCTGATGACTTCGATCCCGGCTTCTGCGCAACAGGAGACAGGACCTTTTACGGTAACGGCAGGGACGAGGGTTATGATTACCTCGTCAAGGAGATTTACTTCCACAGTCTTGAGCGAGCGCAGCTCCATGTTAGCCAGGAGTTCGTGTTCCTGTTCGGTCTCCTCCGGGGCGATGACGGCAACTACTACGCCGTGGACAAGTGCGGTCGCGAGGAGATGGTTGTCGAGGTCGGCGACGGCTTCGCCAGGTTTAGGACGAAGTACCTCATGCGCTACATCGCCGCAAAGCAGATGCTCTACGTGCAGTTCGTCGACTCGCGCGTTGCCTCTTCCGAGCATTACCCTTTGGGGGCTGATTTGATCTGCGACGAGGACCACAGGGAGGGCTCCTGTCACTACGACATATGGTTCCAGAGCACGAGGGAGCGCGACTACCTTCTCTCAATAATGTACGCGAGGACCATCGTGCGCCCGGGCGACGTCTCGACTTGTGGGATTTGGCCCTACGATGGGAAGCCCGAAGAGAGCTACCCCGAGTTCATCGTCGAGGAGCTTCCAGACGGGAGCTTCAGGCGCTTCACTTGCGATCCGGACAGGCTGGGAAACTACTTCGGGGCGAATCCAGAGGCGCCCCACTACCTAACGCCCGTGTACTTCAACCCAAGCGTGCTCGACAGGTACAGGGACGACCCCCACTTCGAGGTCACCGAGCGCAGACTATCCTGCGGCACCCAGTGGGGAGTGGAGATCGACGTCACGGTTCCCAGCCGGGTGATGCTCTATCTGGGGGACCTGGGACGCGATCTCCCCGCGAGCGAACGCGCACACTTCCTCGCACATGAGATTTCACCCAGCGACCAGTCCATCTCCGCGACCGTCCTCGCACAGGATTTCTTCAATTCTTTCGATGCCCCCATGGGACCCGTCGCCGCATTTCTCGCGGCGCGCAAGGAGTTGGACGAAGCCTGGGAAGTTAAATTTGGAAACCGCCTTTTCCGGCCCCTGCATCCCGATGAGGGCGACATGGAGAAGCTCGTCTACATTCCGTCGGGCAATGGGAGGCGCGAGCTGGACTCAGTGATTCTCAACCTTACAAAGCTCTGCGTCGATTACATAGACGAGTCTGGGTTGGAGCGGGCGGACAGCCCCGGCGGGATTAACAGGCTGAAGGCGACCCTTGAGAGGGAAGGCGTCGAGGTCTCCCTTGCTCCCTTGCGTGATCTGCAGTCGATTCGCTCCGCCTCGATGGCGCACGCGAAGGGCTCCAAGTATGAGAAGCTGAAGGGCTCGCTCCTGACCGGCGATAACCCGGCGGACATAGAGCGACTTATCGGTGGGCTTACGTCTATGATGGCGGAGCTCGCTGCGGCGCTGCGCACCGGTTGCGGGTGCCTTGCCGAGCAATCCGAGGAAATGACCCCCTCTGATAAGTAGAAGAACGAATGAAGATCGCATTAGCGGGAACCGGGTACGTCGGCCTCTCACTGGCCGTGCTCTTGGCCCAGCATAACGAGGTGCACGCGCTGGACATCATCCCCGAGAAGATCGAGAAGCTGCGCAACTTGAACTGCCTCCCATTTCTTGGACAAGGAGAAATGGGAGGCAGTTCAAATTGGGGCACCCTTGGTCAGCTTGGCCCGTTGATGGTCTCCTCGAGCTCCACCATGTAGGCGACTATCTCATCGATGCTCGAGTAGCTGCCGAACAGCATCGGCCCCATTGTGGCGTAATCGGCCGCCAACTCGTCGAGCCTGCCCTTTGGAGGGGCGAGCCTGAGTGTGCCGGGCCTCGCGTCAGTCAGCTTGGCCCATGGCGTGCGGTAGACGCCTAGCGATGGCCCCTGCTTCTGTCATGGCATTCCTCCTGTTTGATGAAAATAGTAGATACCTTTTTCATCAAGTTGCCTCTGATTGCCTTGGTCGCCCATGCATCGCGCCTGTGGCCCCTCGCCGCGCCGGCATGCGCTTATAGTAGCGTTCGGCGTGGTTGAAGATGGCGTCGAGCTGCTCGGAGCCGAAGAAGAACGCCATGAGCTCGCAGGGGCCGTCTCCCGTGTCCATGATCATTCTGCTGAGCTCGACCTTCATGTAGAGCTCGATGTCGAGCGTGAGGGAGAGGACTGTCTCGCGGAGGTGATGGTCGAGCCTCGTGAGCTCGGCGAGGTAGGCGAAGTCGGGGTTTATGTGGGAGCCGAAGCGCTCCGAGCCGGGGTTGGTGTAGCGGGAGAAGCACTTCGCGAACGCCTTCACCTTGAAGAAGAAGTTGCTCTCCCGCAGGAACCGCTCGGCCTTCTGCTCGTCCGTCAGCTCGAAGCGGCCCCCTCGGTCCTTGAGGTGGCGGACCTGCTGGACGGCGCCGATGAGCGGCAGTTCCCTTGTTGTCGCCCATACCCGATCGTTCAGAGGCGCGTGATCGAGATCCTGTCGTGACGCGCGAGCAGATACGAGAAGAGCTGACATGAGGCGTGGCCACGCTGTTGGCCGCGTTCCTATGCCTGGCGTCGCCGCCTCTTCTCGTGCCTTTCTTGGTCTTGGCCGTCTCCGAATATGACGTCTAGCCCTTTTGCTCCGAACTACTCCGAAGGGTCAGCGGGCAAATCGCAGTTTTTTGTCCGCACCAATGCTTACACTTTTGAAAAACGGCACGAGGGCGTCTGCCACATATCTCATGCTGTAGACACATCGGAAAGTTCAGAGTTAAAGGCGAGGTGATTATGAAAGGCAGAAATCAGCACATTGCGAAGCGTTCGGATGGCAATTGGCAGGTTAAGGGCGAAGGGGCAAGTCGCGCCTCCTTTGTTACGACGACCCAGAGCGAGGCAATTAAGCTCGGTCGACGCATTTGCTCCAATCAAGAGTCGGAGTTGATCATTCATCGTCGCGACGGCAGAATCCGCGCAAAGGATTCCCATGGACACGACCCCTTCCCGCCGAGGGGATAAGGATTCGGCTCCATAGCGACAGCGGGCCTGTAGTAGCGTGCCCGCTGTCGCTAAATCGACTTCAAGATTGTGGCGAATTGCGGGCTTGAGGCTAATTCTTCGGGACGGATGTTCAGTCTCTTAACTGAAGAAGGGGTAATTGACCAGTTTTCTGTAAACAGTTCCGTTTATACTAATGTGCACCAGATGAAAGGAGAGGAGGTCATTCACGATGAATTCAATGGCGAAAACGTTTCCGACATGGCCGGGTCTGGATATGAGCAAGAAGGTCTCCGAGGCGAGGGCGCGCTCGACGAGGAGCTCGAACAAGATGGTCACCGTGATGGCGGCCAGAATCATCTCGGAGAAGTCTTTAAGAGTAAAGACCTCGAAGTAGAGGGGGAGTTTGCGACTGCAACTCCAGAGAAGCAGGCGGAGATTATTGCATCGAGTCTTTGGAGTGGCATTCTTCCCCCGCCCGATGAATTCTCTAAGTATCCTGTTGAGGTTCAGCATGAAATTGTGCGATGGGCATCTGTTTCTGTTGAGAGTCAATCTAGGCTAATTGAAACTGCCACCTCGTTGGATAGGGCAGAGTCGGCTCGACTTGACGCTATGAATAAGGTTGATGCCGAGCAGATTCCCCGAGCGCAATATGGAACGATACTTCTTAATCTTGCGTTGATAGTCGGTGCCATCATATTGGGCTGTTTGGACAGAACAACCGTTGCCTGTTCTCTTGTAGGCGGACTTGCAGCGATCAATGTTCTCAATCTATTCGTGTCCAACCGCTCTTCAAAAAAGTGATGCTGCGGTATGATGTTCTAAATAAAAAACGAAGGCCTGCTATAGACCATTGTTTTGCAAGGGGGTTACTTCCTAACGGAGGGCATCCCCTAGTTTTATTTAGATGGAGATTTGGGACGTCCAACCGCATTCCTGATCATTGCCCTGCTGGGTTCCTGAACGTTACGGTAAGATTCTCTCAGTGAGTCAGTCGTCGCGGACTCTACGTGAGGCGATGACAAAAAAGGGCCGTTGTCGGGTTTTCGGCAACGGCCCTTTGACGTTTCCGCGACTACTGGATGTTGTCGCAGATACCCCCATTGTCGCTAGAACACGCTGTGCAGGGCCTCGTTTTCCGGAAGTGCGGGGAAAATCGAAAACTGCAGAGCACAATGCCTTTTTTGGGAACAAAACCGCAGGTCGTTGAAGGTCAAAACCGGGGTCTGGTCGGCAAACCTCGGATTTTCCCCGCACTTCCGGATGGCGTTTCGCGGAAGTATGCGGCAAATTCTGGAACCCTCGAGCACACCGCCTAAACCGCACAAAGAAACCGACGCGTTGGAGCTACTTGGCGTGGTCGACCTGTTCTGATTTTGCCGCATACTTCTGGATTTGGCCGTCGTTGCGGTCGATCGACTGTCAAAACAATTCGATTGACAAGGCTTTCGAGGTTAATTATTTCTAGATTTCGGAATAATTTATAACTAATTCGTAAAAATCTATCGATATCTAGTATGATTATCAGTAACTACCACGCTAGGAGACTGCTAATGGTTCGTATTGTTCAGATCGCGTTGCATGATTTTAAGAATATTGCCTTTGGCGAGATTGCCTTTACGAAATCGAAGCCCGGCTCTGCGTTTGTGCCCGGGGCGGACGTTATAGGCATTTATGGTCAAAATGGCTCCGG
This sequence comes from uncultured Collinsella sp., assembly GCA_902493915.1. Lineage (GTDB taxonomy): Bacteria > Actinomycetota > Coriobacteriia > Coriobacteriales > Coriobacteriaceae > Collinsella. The sequence goes on along the minus strand of CABUQY010000016.1, from coordinate 15,057 downwards.
CAAGACTTCTGTAATTGAGGCGATTGACCTGGTCAAAACCCTGATGACGGGTGCCGTATATGACAGGCAGAAAGTCCTCGACTACTTTTATCCTGGCAAAGACTCTTTTTCAATAGACATTGAGTTTAACATTGATACCACGGATGAATCATTTCTTACGTTCTACACCGTCACTTTTTCGCGTAGAGCAGCCTCTGTCTGGATTTCGCACGAAAAAATGGCTGTAAAACAATTTAATGTCGATAAAGACAAATGGGGGTCTAAGAGGACTCTCATAGAGCTTGTTCAAGAGGCACCCGAGTCTGCCACGGCGGTTCTGCCCAGAAATCGCTGGTCCCATCTTTTGAACACGAATCAGCAGCTCAAGATGTCAATGCTTGTCTCGTTGGGTGTTCTTCAGCGGGGCAACATGTCTCCCATGCTTTCCATACAGACTGTCAAATATCTGATTTCGCTTTATGCCTGCGATTTCAATCTTTATTTGCAGGAGGAACCTCCGGAGCAATTGCAGATTAATGAGGCTGTGTACAAGCTGCAATCGGCTTCTTTCAAGAGTGCCCATCAAGAGATTCTCACTCCGCTTTATTGTCTACTCGCCGAGCTTGGGTTTTATTTCCGTTACCGAGTCAATGTGTTTACGACGTTGGCAAATGCAACTTGCAGCTTAAACGTGCTATCGATGGATATTATCGATAATCGCGTGTTTGGGCAGAAGGGCCATCTTTCTGTCAATCTTTTTAAGCCCGCTGTTATAAAGGATGATGATTTCCCAGCCGTTTCGTCTGCGATTAAGCGTGTGAGCGAATTGATCGGTACGCTTGTACCGGGCCTTTCCATCGAGGTTAAAGTTGTCGGCTCTCAGCTTCTTGATAAGGGCGATTCACCCGCTAAGCAAGTCGAGTTTCTTTCTTGCCGCAATGGGGTCGAGATTCCACTGCGCTGTGAATCTGAGGGCGTAAGAAAACTCATCTCTTTCTCGCTGTGCCTTATGGAAGTCCATTCGTACTCCGACGCATTCCTTGCAATTGATGAGCTCGACTCGGGCGTATTCGAATTCCTCTTGGGGCAGCTTCTTTCCGTGCTTGAGTCGTTTGGCAAGGGCCAGCTCTTGTTTACTGCCCACAACCTACGTGTTCTTGAATTGCTGCCGGCATCGGAGATTCTTCTGACCACTGCAGATCCTGATAATAGGTTTGTTCGCTTTAGGGGCGTTAAGCCCACCAATAACATGCGTGATCAGTACTTGCGCGCGATTAGCCTTGGCGATAGCGGACAGCGTTTGTACGATTCTACGGACAGGTACTCGATCGATGCCGCGCTCTGCTTGGATGGAGACGAGTAATGGGTGCTACCAAGTTCGTTCTCTTTATCGTCGAAGGTGAAACTGATGAGCTCGCATTGGGCCGTGCTCTTACAAGTTTGTTTGCAAGCGGGGAACATCCTGGTCCTCGTTTTGGGATTGTGCGCGGCGACATCACATCGGTACATGTTCTCGGTGCGGGAAATCCCGCTTCGACTATTAAGAAGCGGCTGGTTGATGCTGTAAAGGAATTTCTCGCTAAGGACAAGCTACGTGTCACCGATTTAGACGCCATTGTGCTGCTGTCCGATACCGATGGTGCATTTATCGATGATTCGCTGGTTGTCTTTGATGCAGATGAGCCTCGTTGTTCCTATTTTGAAGATAGGATCGAAACGTCGAGCGTCGCCTCGCTGCGCCAGAGAAATCAATGTAAATCTTCGTGTCTTAAGACGTTATCTAGGACGCATGAGCTGACCTGTAATAATAGGAAGATTCCTTTTAAAGCTGCATATATGTCACGCAACCTTGAGCATGCTTTGTCCGATTATTCAGGTAGGGCAACGCAGCAGAAAAAGTATGATCTGGCGCGCAAGTTTTCTAAAAAATACGGTACGGACGTTATTGGTTTCTTGGAGCTCCTCGCGCTCCTTGCTCCTGTCGGCTCATATCAGGATAGTTGGGTTTATATCGCCCAGGACAATAACTCTCTTTTGAGGGGCTCCAACATGAAACAGACGCTCGAGGCTTTGCCCTCTAGTCCAATCGAGGCTGCCTCCTCCCTCTAAAGATGTTCTTAAAACAGCCTTAAAGATTTTGGACACATGCGTGGGCAGCGTACAATACGCATGTTTAGTGTGATCGAAATCAGGTGGGAGGGGCGCGTACGGTGGAAGTGCTGGTTGTTGGCAATACTTCGTATATCGATGATGACTTTTGTGCCAAGGCGTTCCCTGGGGACCATGTTCAGGTTGTAGCCGCGAGCGATGCGCGGCGCGACGGGTCCTCGTCCCATATGTCGTGGAAAGAGCTGCTGCAGCACCTGGACCAGGCCTACGAGTTTGATCGCGTGGTCTATTTTTCCACGTATCTTACGCCGCATACCGAGACCTTTGGCGACGTTGAACTGCTGCGATCGGTCTTTCGTGCCTGCCTTGGCCGCCAGGTGCAGCTGCTGTTTGTGGCCGGGCCCGCCGCCGCGGAGGATGCTGCAGATGCTGCGGGACAAACCGGTAAGGGCATCATTGCGCACGCGGCGAACGACCTGTGTCGCTACTATGCGCAGCGCGATGGCGTCCAAGCCAAGATTCTGCGCACGCCCTATTTGTATACCGCGTCACCGTCGCTGGTCGACCCGTTTTTGGTGCCGCTCTTTGAGTCGTGCTCGGGCGGTTCGGTCGCTCTGGAGGGTGCAGCGGACGCGCCGTTGCCCCTGCTTTGCGCGGAGGAGCTTGCCGTGCTGGTGAGCCGCGTCTTCGACAGCTGGGACGATACCTTTGAGATCATCGATGTGCCCGACAGTTTTAACCACACGGCGGGCGGTCTGGGCGACGCGCTGAAGGACTTGTTCCCTGGCCTTGCGGTCGCCTATGGTGAGTCGGCTGGCTATGCGCTGCCCACCAGCGATGCTGTCCGTGTGCGCTACGGCTGGCTCCAGCGCTATGACCTGTTGCGCGATCTCTCGACTATTCAGGCTCGCCGGGCCAATGCCCGCGCCAAGAAGACCAACCCGCTGCGTGCCATCATCGATCGCATGCGGGCGCGCAAGCTGCTCATCAAATGCCTGGAGACCGCGCTCGCTTGGGTGCTCTTTGAGGGCCTGGAGCTGGTGTTTTCCCAGTCTGCGCAGCTCAATGTGCTCGATTATCGCCTGCTCTACGTAGTGCTGATCGGCACACTCTATGGGCTCGATTTTGGTCTGGTCGCGGCGCTGCTGGCTTCGGCGGGTTTGGCGGCGAGCTTCTTTATCCAGTACGGCTATTCCTTTCAGAGTCTCTTCTACGAGCCGTCCAACTGGCTGCCGTTTATTGCGTACTTTGTGGTGGGCGCCGTGTGCGGCTACGTGCAGCTGCGTAACGCCGAGGCGATGAAAGCCGAGCGCGCCGAAAGTGAGCTGCTGCGAAACCGCAACGCGTTCCTGTCGCGGCTCTACCACGATGCCATTGAGGACAAGCAGGCCTACAAGCGCCAGATCGTGGGACGCCACGACAGCTTTGGCAAGATCTTTGCTGTGACGCAGGAGCTCGACGTGCTCAATCCGCGCGATATTTACCGCAAGTGCTGTGAGCTGCTGGGCGATATCCTGAAGAACGATTCGGTTGCGATCTATCACGTTACGTCTGGCTCGTTTGCGCGCTTGGTGGCGGCGAGTCCCGCAATTGCCGACAACATTGCTCGCTCGTGTTCGCTTGTAGAGCTCGCGCCTTTCTTGGATGGCGGAGAGCGCTCGAGCCTGTGGGTCAACCGGTCGCTGACGCCGGGGCTCCCGATGTTTGGTTACGTCATATACCGCGACGGTGCGCCTGCCGTGTTGATTTTTGTGCGCCAGGTGGCCGAAAGCCAGATGACGCTCTACTACCAAAACCTGTTCCGCATTCTGTGCGGCTTGGTGGAAAGTGCATTGGGTCGCGCCTTCGATTACGAGGACGTGGCGCAGGACAAACACTGCATTGCCGGTACGTGCGTTCTTAACGAGAGCGCCTTTGGCCGCGAGCTTGCCGCCGAGCAGGCGCTGGCAGACAACAAGATGGGGAGTTTCTTGCTCCTGCGCGTGGTGCCGGGTCTGGAGCCTGTCGGCGAGTTGGTCGGCGCTATCGGGTCGGCGATTCGCGAGAGCGATGCCGCGGGCTTGGTCGATGGCGACATGCTTTACCTGCTTATGCGCCAGGCTGGAATGAGCGATCTGCCCATCATCCACAAGCGCCTGGGTGCCCAGCACATCGCGGTCGAGCCGGTGGATAGCGAGGGCGTCGTGGCGCTTTTGCAGCGTATTGCCCCTGCTGGCGATGGTGAGGTGGAGGCCGTTTGACCTCGTCGATCGTTGTCGCGGCGCTGCTGCTGATCCATGCGCTTGCATGCTTGTTGTTTTGGATCGCCTGTAAGCAGGGTCTATTGCGGATAGAAAGACATATTCTGGTCGCAGTCGTGCTCGTGCCGCTGTGGGGTCCGCTGCTGGCGGTGTTGCTGACGCTGCTCTGCTCCACGCTTGGCAGCGGGGCTAACAGCGCCGCGCTGGAATCGCTGCGCAAAAACGACGAAGCCCATCGTGGTCTGCTGGTTCAGAGCCGCGAGGGCGATGCCGGCGTGGTGCCGCTCGAGGAGGCATTGATTGTCAATGACCCTGGTGAGCGCCGCCGTTTAATGCTCTCCATGCTCACCGAAGACCCGGACGCATATCTGGCTCAGCTGCAGGCCGCCAAGCTCAACGACGATGTCGAGGTGGCGCACTACGCCGCGACGGCCGTGGCGCAGATCTCCAAGGAGTCCGACCTCAAACTGCAGCAGCTCGAGCGTATCTTTAAAACCGACCCGAGTCCTCAGCATCTGGATGCGTACTGTGACTATCTGGGCGACTATCTGGCCTCTGGACTGGCCGAGGGCCGCGTGGCTCAGATTCAACGCCAGCAGTATGCGCGCCTACTTGCGCGTCGTTGCGAGCGTGAGGACACCCTTGAGCTGCGGATTCGCTATGCCGCTGCGCTGGCCGATGCCAATGAGGTGGTCAAGGCCGAAAGCCTGGTCGACCAGCTGGTAATCGAGGCGCCGGACGATCAGGAAGTTTGGATGCTTGCCTTGCGACTTGCCGTAATGCGCCGCGACGGGCAGGCGGTGCGGCACGTGATTGATGCGATCGAAAAGCAGCATGTGTATGTAAGTGCCGCGAATCGCGAAAAGCTGGCGTTTTGGCGCAACGGGGAGGAGGCCCGATGAGTTTAAAACAGCGCGTCCGCAACCATGTGGGCCACTTTCGCTGGACGGGAATGCTCGTGGTGTGGGCGGTTTTTATTGCCATGGCTGCGGTGCTGCTCGTTGAGCGCGCCGGCGTGCAGTACAGCTCCACGCAGCACGAGCTCGGCATGCTTGCCGACAACGACGCGGTGCAGGCCTCGGCGGCGATTGCCGGCTCCAAGCCCACGTGCCTGGTTATCACTGATTCGAGCCAGTACGACGTTGCAGACGCCAGGGAGCAGTTCGACCAAATTCTGCTCGATATGAAGATTGCCCACCGCGACGTGGACCTTGCCACCGACGGCGCGGCTGCGATTCCGGACCTAGCTGCCTTCGAGCGCGTTATCGTGCTTATGCCGTCGCTCGATGCGCTCGGCACGCATCTGTCCGACCTTACGAGTTGGGCAAGTGCCGGCGGCTCGCTGATGTTTGCCATGACGCTGGATACTTCGGATGCCTTGGAGGCGATTGCTCCCAAGCTGGGGATCGAATCGTTTGGCGACGGCTGCGTCATGTGCGAGAGCATTGTGCCCGACGAGGACTTTATGATTGGCGGGGGAGAGCGCTACGAGTTCTCCGATCCCTTTGAATCCGCGCTTCCGGTGTCGCTGCAAGCGTCCGCGCATGTGTGGGCCAAGACGGGAGATGCGGGCGTGCCGCTGATCTGGTCGAGCGCATGTGGCAACGGCCGGGCCGTGGTCTGCAATATCGGTATCTACGACAAGGTCGTGCGTGGCTTTTATGCATCGGCTATCAGCCTGATGGGCAGCGCTACCGCCTATCCGGTTATCAACAGCTCGGTGTTCTACCTGGACGATTTTCCAAGCCCGGTTCCCTTAGGCGACGGCACCTACATTAAGCGCGATTACGGGCTTTCCATCGCCGACTTTTACGCCAAGGTCTGGTGGCCTGACGTGCAAAAGCTTGCGGAACAGTATGACATTCGCTATACGGGCGTGATGATCGAGAACTACGAGGACACGGTCGACCAGGCCAATCCTGCCCGTCAGGCCGATGCGACGCAGTTCCGCTATTTTGGTGGCATGCTGCTGCAGATGGGCGGCGAGCTGGGCTTTCACGGCTACAACCATCAGCCGCTCGCGCTTTCGGATACCGACTACGGCGACGTGTATGCCTACAAGACGTGGAAAAACAAGCAGACGCTCGTCGCGTCGCTCAACGAGCTTATCGATTTTCAGGACGAGGTGTTGCCCAATGCGCACGGCTCGGTATACGTGCCGCCGTCGAATATCCTTTCGGCCCGTGCGCGCACGATTATCGGGCAGGATGTACCGCGCGTTAAGACCGTCGCGGTCACCTACTTTGAGGACGGCACGGGCCTGCCCTACGTGCAGGAATTTGGCGTGGCGAGCGACGGCATGGTGGAGCAGCCCCGCATTGTTTCGGGCGGCATGGTCGGCGACACCTTTATGCGCCTGGCCGCGGTGTCCGAGCTCAACATGCACTACGTGAGCACGCACTTTATGCACCCCGATGACCTGCTTGATCCCGACCGCGGCGCCAAGGAAGGCTGGGAGGTCTATAAGGGCGGCTTGGTCGACTATCTGGATTGGCTCACCAACGCCGCGCCCGACCTGCGCCGTCAGACGGCATCGGATTGCTCGGGCGCAATCCAGCGTTTCTCTGCCGTGACGGTGAGCGTGGATTCGAACGAGGACGCCTGGACGCTCAGCCTGGGTAACTTCCATGACGAGGCGTGGTTTATGTTCCGCGCTAACGACGGCGAGCCCGGTACGGTGGCCGGCGGCGAGATAACGCACCTGACGGGCAATCTGTACCTGGTCAAGGCTAATGACAGCACGGTGACGATCGAGCGCAAGGAGGGTGGCGACCGATGAGAATCTGCTTGGTGCTCGAGGGTTGCTACCCCTATGTACACGGCGGCGTGTCCACCTGGATGCACGGCTATATCCAGGCCATGCCCGAGCACGAGTTTGTGCTGTGGGTGATTGGCGCGCACGCTGTCGACCGCGGCAAGTTTGTCTATGAGCTGCCCGGTAACGTCGTCGAGGTGCACGAGGTTTTCTTGGACGATGCCCTGCGTCTTTCGGGCGAACAGCGTGAGGTGAGCTTTGACGATCGCGAGCGCGAGGCGCTGCGCCGCCTGGTGGAGCTGTCGAATCCGGATTGGGACGTGTTGTTCGATATCTTCCAGCGCCGCCGCGTGCACCCGCTCTCGTTTTTGCAGAGCCGTACGTTTATGGACATCTTCCGCGACGTGTGTCTGGCCGAATATCCCTATATCCCCTTTGCCGACGCCTTCCACACCATGCGCTCCATGCTGTTGCCCGTGCTGTACCTGCTGGGCAGCAAGGTGCCGGCGGCCGACGTGTACCACGCCATTTCGACCGGCTACGGCGGCCTGCTTGCCTGCTTGGGCTCAAGCGTTCATAACGCGCCGGTGCTGCTGACTGAGCACGGCATCTACACTCGCGAGCGCGAGGAAGAGATTATCCGCGCCGACTGGGTGGTGCCCTCGTTTAAGGACCGTTGGATTCGCTTTTTCTATCTGCTGTCCGAGGGGATTTACCGACGCTCCTTCCGCGTGACGAGCCTGTTTTATAACGCCCGAAAGACCCAAGTCGATATGGGTTGCGACGCCGACAAGTGCCTGGTCATCCCCAACGGCATCCAGTTTGACCGCTTTAAGGATATCCCGATCAAGCCCGATGACGGCTGGGTCGATATCGGCGCCGTGGTACGCTTGGCGCCCATCAAAGACGTCAAAACCATGATCTACGCCTTCTTTGAGCTGCACGAGCGCCTGCCAAAGGTGCGCCTGCACATTATGGGCGGCGTGGACGACGGGGAATATGCGGCCGAATGCTATGACCTGGTTGAGACGCTCGGCGTGCGCGACCTGATCTTTACCGGTCGCGTGGACGTGGTTGAGTACATGCAAAAGCTCGACTTTACGATTTTGACGAGCATCTCCGAGGGCCAGCCGCTGAGTGTGCTGGAGTCGCTCGCCGCGCGCCGTCCGTGCGTTACGACCGAGGTCGGCTGCTGCCGCGAGTTGCTGGAAGGCGCGCCGGGGGATGACTTTGGCATCGCCGGTTTTGTGACCCCTCCCATGTACCGCAAGGGGCTGGCCGACGCCATGGAGCGCATGTGCGCGAGTCGCGCCCGCCGCCTGGAGATGGGGGAGCGCGGCCAGCGCCGCGTGGCCACGTACTACCTGCACGAGCGGATGCTCGCCAACTATCGCGCGCTCTACGACGAGACGGCCCGCGCGTTCGACTTGCCCAGAGAGGTGGTGTAGCCGATGGCCGGAATCGGATTTGAACTCAAGCGTCTGTTTAAGCGTAAAGGCTTGTTTGCCTCTATGCGCGCCTATGGCTACGCCGGCATTGTGTGCACGGGTCCTATGCTTCTGGGCATTCTGCTTCAGATGGGTGTCCTGATGCTGTGCGGCCTGTGGGGCGTTGCCCGCACCGACCAAGATCTGCTGGTGTGCATGGTGACGTACACGCTGCTGGCGTCGCTCGTGCTCACGGGCTTTTTCTCGATGCCCGTCACGCGCTTTTTGGCTGACATGCTGTTTGCCGAGCGCGAGGACGAGATTCTGCCCTCGTTTTGGGGTTCCAACGCCATCATGCTCGTCACAGGTACGGTGCTCTACGGCATCTTTTTGCTCGTGTCGGGCGCAACGCTGCTGCAAGGGCTGCTGTGCCTGTGGCTGTTCAACATTATGGTCATCAACTGGAACTCCATGAGCTACCTCACGGCCATTAAGGACTACCGCGGCATTCTGTGCAGCTTTGTGGCCGCGATTATGGTGGCATGCCTGTGCGCCCTGGGTTCGCTGACGCTTGGTCTGCCGCCCGTCGAGAGCTTGCTTGCGAGCATTGCGCTGGGCTACGGCGTCATGCTCGTTTGGGATGTCATGCTGCTGTACGGCTATTTTCCGCAAAGCGATCGAAGCCCTTGGCTGTTCTTGCATTGGCTCGACCAGTTTATGCCGCTGGCATTTACGGGTTTGTTTACCAATTTGGGGCTGTTTGCGCATTTGGTTATCATTTGGACTGGGCCCATCGGCACGCAGGTAAAAGGCCTGTTTTACGGAGCGCCCTTTTACGATGTTCCGGCGCTTATCGCGTTTTTGACCATTTTGGTGACGACCGTCAACTTTGTGGTCTCGGTCGAGGTCAACTTCTATCCGCGCTATCGCGAGTACTACAGTCTGTTTAATAACGGCGGCGTGGTCGGCGACATCCTGGTTGCCGAGGAAAAGATGCTCGGTACGCTTTCCAACGAACTGCGTTTTTGCGCGCTCAAGCAGCTGTTTGTGACGGCGGCGGCCATTTCGCTCGAGATGACGGTGCTCTCTGCCTTGCCGCTGGGCTTTAACAACCTGATGCACGGGTATTTCCGCACGTTGTGCGTGGGCTACGGGCTGTACGCCGTGGGCAACACGATCCTGCTGATCTTGCTGTACTTTACCGACTACAAGGGCGCGGTGCTGGCTTCGGGCCTGTTCGCCGGCGTCTCGTGCGCGGCGACGGCTGCTTTGCTCCTCGCGCCGCAGCAGTATTACGGCTTTGGCTTTTTGCTGGGTGCGGCGGTGTTCTTTATGGTGGCGCTCCTGCGGCTCAATACCTTTACGGCTAATTTGCCGTATCGCATCTTGAGCCAGCAGCCCATAGTGGTGGCCGAAAAGGTCGGGGTCTTTACGCGACTCGCGCGTTTGCTCGAAGGGCGTGGGCTGCGTATTTGACGGCGCGATAAGGTGCGGCTTTTACTGTTCCGCCCGGCGCGCCTGCAACCGTTGTCTCCGATAAATACCGCCACCCTGCAATCGCTATCGTTTATGGGTCGCCTGCGCGGGTATCATGGTGCTGGTGAATTCGTTGTCAGGGGTACTCGTGGTAAAGATGAAGGATGTGGCCGAGCTGGCGGGCGTTTCGAACGCCGCGGTTTCGCGCTATCTCAACGGTGGATATATCTCGGCTGACAAGGCCGAGCGCATTAAACAGGCGATCGAGCAGACCGGCTACGTGCGGTCCAACCAAGCTCGCGCCTTGCGCACCGGCTCCACCAAGCTCATCGGCGTCATCGTTCCTAAGATCAACTCCGAATCGGTGAGTCGCATTACCGCAGGCATTGGCCAGGTGCTTGGTCGCCGCGGGTACCAGATGCTGCTCGCTAACACCGATAACGTTGCTGAGCGTGAGCTCGAGTACCTCGACTTGTTCCAGAACCACCCGGTCGATGGCATCGTGCTGGTAGCGACCATGATTACCGACGAACATCGTGCGGCTATCGCATCGTGTCGCGTGCCCATTGTGCTGATTGGCCAAAACGTCGAGGGCGCGGCCTGCGTCTACCATGACGATTACGAGGCGGCATATGAGCTGGGCCATGCGCTCGCGGGGCGCGTGGAGGGCAAGATCGCCTACATCGGTGTTACCGAAGAAGACCGCGCCGCGGGCTACGACCGACGCCGTGGCTTTGAGGCGGGCTTGGGCGCCGCGGGCGTTTCGCTCGAACCTGGCCTGATTCGTCTTGGCTCATTTACACTCGACTCGGGTTATCGTGCCGCACACGAGCTGCTGGCCAATGTGCCCGATGTTTCGTTTATCGCCTGCGCGACCGACACGATGGCTGCCGGCGCTCTGCGAGCCCTTGATGAGGCGCGTGGCACAGGCGAGAGCGTGCACCGTGTGAGCGGATTTGGCGACAACGCGTTTTTGCGTGCGCTGACGGGCGGCATTCCCACCGTCCATTATGGTTATCTGACCAGTGGCGTCGAGGCCACCAACATGCTGCTCGACACGCTCGATGGCGTGGAAGGGGAGGGCGGCTTGCGTACGCTCAAGCTCGGTCATCAGCTTATGAATGTCTAGGGCCTGGGCACTCGCCTCTCATTTTGGACCTGGGTCTCTGTTTCAAAGCTACCTTTCACCGGCGAAAATCTACCGTTTACCGCTATATGAAAACGATTACAGCAATATGAAACTGAAAACGATTACAGTGTAAGTGTCAAAGATGGCCGGGTGCAAATGCGCCCGTTGGAGGAAAGGGAAGTCATGGACTACCGCAAATCAGCCCAAGAGGTGCTCGACAACATCGGTGGCGCCGACAACGTCGTCTCTGCCGCGCATTGCGCCACGCGTTTGCGCCTGGTGATTGCCGATAACGCCAAGGTTGACAAGGAGGCCCTCGAGAATATCGACGGCGCTAAGGGCGTCTTTGAGGCCCAGGGCCAGTTCCAGATTATCTTTGGCACTGGCACCGTCAATAAGGTCTACGACGAGTTCATTGCGCTCAGCGGCGTCGAGGCTGCCACCAAGGCCGAGGTCAAGGAGGCCGCGGCGCAGCAGCAGAACATCTTTATGCGAGCAATTAAGGTGCTCGGCGACGTCTTTGTCCCCATCATCCCCGCCATCGTGGCTTCGGGCCTGCTGCTGGGCATTATGAGTGCCCTCAACTTTATGGCCTCCAACGGCTTTATCGCGCTCGACACCAATAACTTTATCTACAAGATTGCCGACCTGGTCTCGGGAACGTCCTTTGGCATTCTGCAGATCCTGATCGGCTACTCCGCGGCTAAGGCCTTCGGCGCCAACCCGTATCTGGGTGCCGTCGTCGGTGGTGCGTTCATCAACTCCTCGTTGCAGAGCGCCTACACGGTTGCCTCCGAGGGCGTGCAGACCATGGTCAACGTCATCCCCGGTTTGTACAGCTTTGAGTGGGTCGGCTATCAGGGCCATGTGATCCCCATCGTTATCGCCTGCGCCATTCTGGCCTTCCTCGAGAAGCGCCTGCACAAGATCGTTCCCGAGATGTTCGACCTCTTTGTGACACCGCTCGTCTCCGTGTTCGTGACCGTGCTCGTGACGCTCGTTGCCGTCGGCCCCATCTTCGTCTGGGCCGAGAACGCAATCCTCGGTCTGATCCAGGCCCTGCTGACCCTGCCTTTCGGCATCGGTTCCTTTATCGTCGGCCTGTTCTATGCCCCCACGGTCGTCACGGGTATCCACCAGATGTACACCGCCATCGACCTGGGCCAGCTCGCCCAGTACGGCGTGACCTACTGGCTGCCTATCGCCAGTGCTGCCAATATCGCCCAGGGTGGCGCAGCGCTTGCCGTTGCCTTTAAAACCCGCGATGCCAAGATCAAGGGCCTGGCGCTTCCTTCGGCTCTGTCCGCCTTTATGGGTATTACCGAGCCGGCCATCTTTGGTGTGAACCTGCGCTTCTTTAAGCCCTTCATCGCCGGCTGCATCGGCGGCGGTTGCGGTGCCCTGGTCTGCGCGCTCACTTCGCTGGCCGCCTCCGGCACCGGCGTTACCGGCATCTTCGGTATCCTGCTGTGCCTGGCCCAGCCCGTGCAGTACGCGATCATGTTTGCGGTCGCCGCGCTGGTTTCCTTTGGCATCTCGTTTGTCCTGTACAAGGACGAGCCCAAGGCTTCCGATCAGGCCTAAGAGCTTTTGATTGAGGGGATGCCCGCGGGTTGTATGCTCGCGGGCGTTTCCCGTATCTGGTGCCGATCTCTGGCGCCTTGTAACTTTCGATCCGTTAGGACTTTGATATGTCTAATGCACTTGGCCGCGACCTTGCAAAGCTGGTTGCCGCTGTTGACGCTGCCGCTTCTGAGTGCGGTCATGGCGTGTATGGCCAGCGCTTCCATATTATGCCGCCGGCTGGCTGGCTCAACGACCCCAACGGTCTTTGCCAAGCGGGCGGCATGTTCCACGCGTACTTTCAGTATGCGCCCTTTGATGTCGAGGGTGGCGTTAAGGTCTGGGGCCATGCGACGAGTCGCGATCTTATGACGTGGGACTACGTTGGCGCCCCGCTGCTGCCCGACGAGCCGTTCGATTGCCACGGTGTGTATTCGGGCTCCGCGCTTGCCGAGGACGGTCGCATTCGCGTGCTGTACACAGGCAATGTGAAACTATCCGATGCGGACGGGACGTACGACTACGTCAATACCGGCCGTCGTGCCGATACTGTTTACGTCGAGAGCGTTGACGGCCTTGCCGGTCGGGAGTTCAGCCAAAAGCGCGTGGTGCTGGCGTCCGATGATTATCCCGAGGACTTGACCTGCCATGTGCGCGATCCCAAGGTGTGGCGTGACGCGGACGGGCGTTATCACATGGTGCTGGGCGCACGTCGTCGCGTGGATGGCCCGCATGTCGAGAGCCGTTTTTGCGCGATGCACGGCGAGGGTGCCGGGCGCGATGTGGGCGAGATCCTGGTGTATGGTTCGGCGGATATGCTGAACTGGGAGCTCGAGAGCCGTGTGTCTACGCCCGAGCGTTTCGGCTTTATGTGGGAGTGCCCGGGGTATCTTGAGCTTAAGGCGGATTGCGGCGTACCGGCAAAGTTCCTTTCCTTCTCTCCCCAGGGGCTCGAGGGCGGTCGTTGGGACCGCGGCAACGTATACGCTGCTGGCTACATGCCTGTAACGGGCGACATTACCGGTGGTGACGGTGTCTATGAGCTGGGCGAGTTCCGCCTGTGGGACGCCGGTTTTGACTTCTATGCTCCGCAGGAGTTCACGGCCGAGGACGGTCGCCACATTCTGATCGGCTGGATGGGCATGCCCGATGAGCCGACCTATGGCAACGTACCCACCGTGGTGTGCGGCTGGCAGCACTGCATGACGGTGCCGCGCGAGCTTACGGCCGGTGACGGCGGCGTGGTGCTGCAGCAGCCGGCGCGTGAGATCGAGTGCCATTATGCCTCGGTGCGTGTGGGGGAGGGCTCGTTGGAGGTTGCCGGCGATACCTGCTTTGACGTTATTGTTGGCGGTATCGACGGCGCGTTTACCGCGACCGTTGATAGCGAGCTGAATCTGGCGTTTGTGTCCGCCGAGGGCGAACTGCCCGCGCGCTTTGAGATGCGATTTACCGATGAAGGTCGCGCTTCTGCCGGTTGCGGTCGTACCGTGCGCTGGGAGCCCGTCGACGAGGTTCGTAACGTGCGTATTGTCGGCGATGTCTCGTCGGTCGAGGTGTTTGTGAACGATGGCGCGCTCGTGTTTTCGACGCGCATCTATCCCGAGGCCTATGGCGTGACCGTTGACGCCCCGGGTGCGAACGTAAACTACCATACGCTCAGCATTTAGGCGAGTCGTCGCATATCGGCGCTATACTGCAGCCGTTGCCCACGATGCGGGGAACACCCGCATCGTGGGTTTTTGCTTATGAAGGGACGGTGCCGTGTGAACGTGCAACAGCTAGAAGGGGCCTGGGCTTTGAGGACAGGCGCGCGTGAGGCGCGGTTGCTTGCGGCCCCGCATGTGCCGGCAGCGCTGTCGCAGCTGGGGATTGTGCGTCCCGGTGACCGCCTGGTTGCGTTTGCCGATGACTTTGCCGATGCGTTTGCGTGCGGCTTTGACGGCTGTGATGTGGTGCTGGTGGGGGAGCCGTCGGCTTCTATATTTGCCGCTGCGTCCGAGGGCTTTACCGGTGCGTTTGATGCCGAAGGCCCTCATTTATGGTGGTTCGTCAACTCAGTCGGCGGGTTCGGTCTGCGCGTACCCGATCTTCGTGCTCTGGGACGCGCGGCCCGTGAGGCGCACGCGCTGCTCGTGGTGGACAACACCGTGGCTTGTGTCTTTGGGTGTGATCCACTGCGCCTGGGTGCCGTGCTGTCGCTCGAGGCGCTTGATCGCGTGTGCGCCGGCGAGGCTCCGCGCAAGCTTGTGGCAGCGTCGATCGCGCGCTCGCAGCTCAAACGCCATCGCGTGGATGCTGCGGCTGAGTGTGCGCATGCCCTGCTTGAGGGGTGCGGAATGTCCACGCTCGATCTGTCCGTCGATGAGACCGAGGTGC